>CAIYGK010000375.1 GCA_903925725.1 uncultured beta proteobacterium
CGCCTCCCGCAAAGACGGTCGTGAAACACCCAATTCAAGTGCGAGTGCACGCTCGGGCGGCAGACGGTCACCCGGCTTGAGTGAGCCTTCAAGAATGCGCTTTTCCAACTCGGCAGCAACAGTGTCGGACAAACGTGAAACAGCAGGACGGGGAAGCAGCATATAGGTGACAAACAATTGGTCTTACCAATTTTACGCCATTTCAGTTTTGGCCGACCAATTTTGGAGAATGTACGGGTAAACCCCAATTTACCGCCTAAATTCAGCCGTTTATATTCTCGCTTTATTGGTCTGACCACTTTACCATTTCTGAAACCACGAAGAACTGATGATGACACGTGACACCGCTGCTGGTCGGCAATATCCGTCCAAACCAACCGACGTTTATCTGTTCGCCACCTGCCTGGTCGATCAGTTCGTGCCGCAGGCCGGGCTGGACACGGTGCGGCTGCTGGAGCGCGAAGGCATTCGCGTGCATTACATGGAGCAGCAGACCTGCTGTGGCCAGCCGGCCCACAGCAGCGGCTTCCCGGACGAAGCGCGAAAAGTCGCCCTGCAACAACTCAAGCTGTTCACCGAACCCTGGCCGCTGGTGGTGCCCTCCGGCTCTTGCGCCGGCATGCTGCACCAGCACTACCCGGCCCTCTTTGCCGACGACCCCGCCCTGCACGGAGCAGCCAAAGCGCTGGCCGAGCGCACCTACGAGTTAACCGAATTCCTCGTGCATGTAGTGCACTTCAGTCGCGCCGACCAAGGCCCGGCCAGCGCGGTGGCGCTGCACACCTCATGCCACGCCCGGCGCGAGATGGGCTCGCATGAGACCAGCGTCGCCCTGCTCGGTAGCCTCTCCAAGGTGACCGTTGTGACGCAGGCGCGGGTTGAAGAATGCTGCGGCTTCGGCGGCACCTTTGCCATGCGCTACCCTGATATTTCCGAGGCCATCGTCACCGACAAGGTGGCCGCCATTCGCGACAGCGGTGCGCAGCGTGTGGTCAGCGCCGATTGCGGCTGCCTGCTCAACATCACGGGGCGTGCCGCCAAACAGGACGAGATTGCCGGTCTGGCCGAGCCGACGCTGCCGGGCGAGCACATTGCCAGCTTCTTGTGGCAACGCACCAACGAAGCGGCAACATGAATACCACCGTCACTGCCCGCCACAACATTCTGGGTCGGCTGCGCGCCGCTCCCACAAGCACCTTGCCGCCTCTGCCGGATGTCAAAGCCTGGTTTGACGGGCAGCGCCGCAACGAAGACCTCGCGCAGCGCCTCGTGCGCCTGCGCACCGCGATGCAAGCCGTCAAAACCGAATTCCATGATGTCACGCAAGCCAACTGGCCGGACGTGCTGCTGCGCATCGCAGCCTCCAAGAGCATTGGCAATCTGCTCATTGGCCGCAACACGGCACACGGCGCCACACTGCAGGATCGTCCCTTGGGTGCGCTCCAACTCGCGTATTACGAGCAGCCCATCGACGCCTGGCGCGACCAGCTGTTCGACGGCATAGATGCGTCGCTGACGTCAGCGCGCAGTGCCGTCGCCGAAATCGGCAGCATCATCCTGTGGCCCACCCCGTCGGAGCCACGCCTGATGTCGCTGGTACCGCACATCCACTTCGTGCTGCTCGACGCGTCAAGCATCCATTCGGATCTGCACTCGGCCATCACGGCGGAAGGCTGGAGCAGTGGATTGCCGACCAACGCGCTCCTGATTGGCGGCCCGTCCAAGACCGCCGACATCCAGCAGACACTGGCCTACGGGGCACATGGGCCCAGGGAATTGATCGTCCTGCTGCGTCACACGACCGGAGCAGCATCATGAGCAAGGTGATTCCGATTCACCCGATGGATGACTTCAAGGAGCGCAGCCGCAGCGTGCTCAACAACCCCGGGCAGCGCAGGAATTTTCGCAGCGCCATGGACTCCCTGCAGGCCAAACGCAGGAGCCAGTTCCCGGATCAGACGGAGCTCGAGGGCCTGCGTGAGCTTGGTGCCGCGATTCGCCGCTACAGCCTGGCCCATCTGCCACGATTGCTGGAGCAGCTCGAAGCCAGTCTCAGCGCCAACGGCATACAGGTGCACTGGGCCGAAACACCCGAGCAGGCCAACACCATAGCCCTGGAAATCGCTCAGCGCGTCAAGGCGCGCCGCATCATCAAGGGCAAGTCCATGGTGAGTGAGGAAATCGAATTCAATCACGCCATGGAGGAGGCAGGCATCGAGGCCTTTGAGTCCGATATGGGTGAGTACATCGTGCAGCTTGCAGGTGAAAAGCCCTCGCACATCATCATGCCGGCGATCCACAAAACCAAACAGGAAATCGCTGAACTGTTTGCCAAACAGGTGCCCGGCGTCAACTACACCGAGGATGTCGACGCTCTGATCCAGATTGGCCGACGCGTTTTGCGGCGCAAATTTGCCGATGCGGATATTGGCCTGTCGGGCGTGAATTTCATGGTAGCGGAAACCGGCACGCTATGCCTCGTCGAGAACGAAGGTAACGGCCGCATGTGCACCACCGTGCCGCGCGTCCACATCGCCATCACCGGCATCGAGAAGGTAGTGGAAAAGCTCGAACACGTGCCCCCGCTCTACAGCCTGCTGGCACGCTCGGCCACGGGTCAACCCGTCACGACCTACTTCAACCTGATCAGCGGCCCGCGCAAATCGGGAGAACTCGATGGCCCGGAAGAAGTGCACCTGATCCTGCTCGACAACGGCCGCACGCAGGCCTATGCGGACGAGCAGTTGCGCGCCACGCTGCAATGCATACGCTGCGGTGCCTGCATGAACCACTGCCCGGTTTACGCACGCATTGGCGGACATGCCTATGGTACGACCTACCCGGGCCCAATAGGCGCCATCATCTCGCCGCACCTGCTCGGGCTGCAAAGCACCTACCCTCTGGCCTTTGCCTCGACGCTGTGCGGCGCCTGTTCCGAAGTCTGCCCGGTCAAGATTCCGATTCCCGACATCCTTGTGCGCCTGCGCAATGAGGCCATGGCCCAGCCCGAGAGCGATGACGCGACGCTGCGCGGCAGCGGCGCGGCGCGCACGGTTTCCGGCACGGCGGTCTGGTCCGTCTGGTCGCAGGTCTACAGCCGGCTCGGCCTGTACCAGTTGGCCTCCTGGTTCATGAGCCGGGGTCGCGCGCTCTCACCCAACGAGCAGGGGGCCTGGACACGCAGTCGCACGCCCCTGATTCCAGCGCCAAGGCGCCTGCGCGATCTGTTGAAGGATAAGAAGCAATGAGTTCCCTTGTTCAGGTGCTCTCCAGCGTACTGCCCCCCAAGCAGGTAATTACTGACAAGCTGCGGCTGCTCGCCTACGGCACCGACGCCAGCTTTTACCGCCTGACACCTGAGGTTGTCGCCGTCGTCGAATCCGAGCAGGAAGTGCAGACCCTGCTGCAAGCGGCCCGCGCCCACGACAAGCCAGTGACCTTTCGCGCTGCTGGCACCAGCCTGTCAGGTCAGGCTGTCACGGACAGCGTGCTGGCCCTGATTGGTGAGGGCCTGGCCGGCTGCGAGATCA
>CAIYGK010000376.1 GCA_903925725.1 uncultured beta proteobacterium
ATGAGCGCATTGACGGAAATTCTGGATAACGGACTATTGATAGTATGGGCTGGGGCCCGCTATTCATGAACCTCGTCAAGTCCAAGAAACGCGTCGCCGACCACGGCGAGGTCTTTACACCCGCATGGATGGTTGAGGCCATGCTCGACCTGGTGAAAGGCGAGACCGAACGCATTGACTCGCGCTTTCTGGAGCCGGCATGCGGGGACGGCAACTTCCTCGTGCAGATACTGCGGCGCAAGCTGGCCGCCGTGGAACTCAAGTACGGCAAGTCCGATTTCGAGCGGTGGCACTACGCGCTGTTCGCGCTAATGTGCCTCTACGGCATCGAGCTGCTGACCGACAACATCGCCGAGTGCCGCGCGAACCTGCTGGCGATCTTTGCTGAGTATCTGAACCTCGCTCCATCGGACGACCTGTATCTCGCCGCGTTTTACGTGCTCTCGCAAAACCTCGTCCATGGCGACGCCCTGACGATGCGTGCCCAGGGCGACCTACCGATCACCTTCGCCGAGTGGGGTTATCTGGGCAAAGGCCGGTTCCAGCGGCGCGACTTTCGCTACGACAGTCTCACGCATTCATCAGCGTTCAGCGCCGAAGGGTCGCTTTTCGCCCACCTTGGCAAACACGAGATTTTCACGCCGGCCAAAACCTATCCGCCAATGGCTGTGGGTGAGCTGGCCGCACTTGCGCCGGAGGTCATCGTATGAGTGATCAAGCCAGCTTTGCTTTGCGCAGCCGCAACCCGGACGTGCTAACGTGCATCGCCAACCTCTC
Organism: uncultured beta proteobacterium; assembly: GCA_903925725.1. GTDB lineage: Bacteria > Pseudomonadota > Gammaproteobacteria > Burkholderiales > Burkholderiaceae_C > Rhodoferax. The sequence goes on from CAIYGK010000376.1 coordinate 778, forward strand.
CAACGACGAAGTGTTCACGCCACCGGAGTTCGCGAACCGGATGCTGGACACGTTGACTGAGGCGTGGGCCGCCAACCACGGCGGCGCAAACATCTGGACCAACAAGACGGTGAAGTTCCTTGACCCCTGCACGAAATCGGGTGTGTTCCTGCGGGAGATTACCAGCCGCCTTACCAAAGGGCTGGAGCAGGAGATTCCGAATCTGGAGAAGCGCGTGAATCACATCCTGACGAAGCAGGTGTTCGGCATCGGCATCACGCAAATCACCAGCCTGCTGGCGCGGCGGAGTGTGTATTGCTCAAAGCACGCCACGGGCGAGCACTCCATCGCGAAATCCTTCGCCAGCGACGATGGGAACATCTGGTTCAAGCGTATCAAGCACACTTGGGATGGCGACAAGTGCAAGTACTGCGGGGCCGGACGATCCGTTTTTGATCGTGCAGAAGGCCTCGAAACCCACGCCTACGCGTTCATTCACGCCGACAACATCAAGACTCGCCTCGCCGAGATTTTTGGAGGAAACATGCAATTCGACGTCATCATCGGGAATCCACCGTATCAGTTGGCGAGCGACGGCGGCTCTCGTGACGGACCGATCTATCAGCACTTTGTCGAACAGGCGAAAATGCTTCAGCCGCGATTCCTCGCCATGGTCATCCCTTCGCGCTGGATGGCTTCAGGCCTAGGTCTCAGCACGTTTCGCCAAGCGATGCTCGGAGATCGGCGGATTCGTGAACTGGTGGACTATCCGGCGGCCAACGACGTGTTCCCAGGTGTGGAGGTCAAGGCAGGGGTTTGCTATTTCCTGTGGGACGCATCTCACGACGACGACTGTCATGTGACGACAATTCGTGGCGGTGAAGTCGTTGGACCAATCCAGCGCAATCTGGGCGAATACGATGTTTTTGTCCGGGATGCGCGCGCCGTGTCCATCCTTCATAAGGTGGCGGACCGTGGTGAAGCGTCCATCAACACGATCCTCGCCCGCGACAAGGAGTTCGGCTGGACATCGAACTTCGACGGATTCCACGAAAAGGAGCGTGCAGGCGATGTGCCGCTCTACTATATCCGCCAGATGAAGCGGGATGTGGGATACATAGGGCGGAAGGCAGTTACCAAGAGTGACCAACTGATTGACACTTGGAAGCTCCTTGTCCCGAAGGCGTTCAATGGCGGAGATGCGGTGCCTCATCAGATATTGGGCAAGCCGTTAACTGCTCCATCGCCATCAGTCTGCACCCAGTCGTTCCTATTCTTTTACGTTAGCTCACTCAAGGCGGCCAAGAGTCTTCAGTCGTATTACACGACACGATTTTTCCGATTCCTCGTCTCAGTGCGAAAGATTACTCAGGACGCAACTCACTCCACTTACGTCTGGGTGCCGACGCAGACATGGGACCGCACTTGGACCGATGAAGCTCTTTACGCAAAATATGGCATCACGAAAAAGGAGCAGGCATACATTGAGTCTCAGGTCAGGGAAATGAACCTCGACAACGGTGATGATGAGTAAGCCCACCATCGAGGAAGTCCTTGCTCCGAAGCCGGAAGTTCAGCCGCGCATCTACGCCTATTCCATCGCGGACAAGGCGCACACGGGTCTGCTCAAGGTAGGCCAGACCACTCGCGACGTGAAGCAGCGCGTCGCCGAACAGCTCAAGACCGCCAACATCAAGAACTACACCATCGTTCTCGATGAGTTCGCCGGGCGCGATGACGGCACGACCTTCACGGATCATGAGGTACGCACCGCCCTCACCAAGAAGGGCTGCGAGAACGCCGAATTGGAATGGATGCGCTGCACGCTCAAGGACGTGAAAACCGCCCTCACCGAGTTGCGGACTGGGCGGCGATTCACTGGCACGCATGACCAGACATTCGCCATGCGCGCCGAGCAGCGCGCCGCCGTGGACAAGACCCACGCCTACTTCCACTCCATCTGGAAGGAGGATATGCACGCCGTCCCGCGCTTCCTCTGGAACGCCAAGATGCGCTTTGGTAAGACCTTTACCAGCTATCAGCTCGCCCGCAAACTCGGGGCCAAGCGCGTGCTGGTGGTCACTTTCAAACCCGCCGTGGAGGATGCGTGGCAGACGGACCTCGAATCCCACGCGGACTTCGACGGCTGGCAATACCAGTCGCGCAATTCCGGCAGTGATCCGACGAAGGTCTCCGCCAGCAAGCCGCTCGTCTATTTCGGCTCCTTCCAGGATTTGCTGGGGCGCGACGACGTTGGGAACATCAAGCCGAAGAACACTTGGCTTCATAACGTAAAGTGGGACTTGGTCGTCTTCGACGAATACCACTTTGGTGCCTGGCGGGATACGGCGAAGGAATTGTTCGAGGGCGAGGAAGAGGCGGTCGCCAAGAAAGAACTCAAATACGCCGCCGACTTGGCAGATGTGAACGAAGACCTCAGCGAACTCTCGGAAAAGGAGACCGAGTTCCTGCCTATCACCACTAAGGCCTACCTATATCTCTCCGGCACGCCGTTCAAGGCGCTGGCGACAGGCGAGTTCATCGAAGAACAGATTTTCAATTGGACCTACACGGACGAGCAGGGCGCTAAGGAAGAGTTCGCGCGGAGGAACGACGGCAAATGGAATCCTTACGGCGCCCTACCGCAGATGCGGCTGCTCACCTATCAGATGCCCGACGAATTGGTGGCGATAGCGCGCGCCGGGGAGTTCGATGAGTTTGATCTCAACGCATTTTTCGAGGCTTCGGGCACTGGCGTGATGGCGCAGTTCAAGCACAAGAGCGACGTGCAAAAGTGGCTCGATATCATTCGCGGCGGGTATGCGTCCAAATCGGTGGAATACCTCAAGACCGGCACCCGACCGCCATTCCCGTATTCGGACGTGCGGCTGCTGCCCTATCTCCAGCACTCGTTTTGGTTCCTGCCCAACGTCGCGGCGTGTCACGCCATGGCCAACCTGCTCGCCGAGAAGCAAAACGTTTTCTGGCACGACTACGATGCACTCGTCGCCGCCGGCGCCTCCGCGGGCATCGGATTGGACGCCCTACCGCCCGTGCGCAAGGCCATCGGCAGCGGCTTCGACACCAAGACCATCACGCTCTCGTGCGGCAAGCTCACCACTGGCATCACTGTGCCGCAGTGGTCGTCCATCCTGATGCTGCGAAACCTCAAGTCGCCTGAGACCTACTTTCAGGCGGCGTTTCGCGTGCAATCGCCGTGGTCCATCAAGAACCCTAACGGTGACGACCCCAACGAGGAAGAAGTCCTCAAGCCTGTCTGTTTCGTGTTCGACTTCGCGCCCACGCGCGCGTTGCGTCAGCTTTCCGAATACGGGATCGGGCTTTCGCCTGGCGAGTCGAACCCTGAGAACGCAGTGAGAGACCTCGTGTCCTTCTTGCCGGTGCTGGCCTACGACGGCGCGAACATGACGCAGATTGATGCAGGCGGCATCCTCGACATCGCGATGGCGGGAACCTCGGCCACGTTGCTCGCGCGAAAGTGGGAATCGGCCATGCTAGTGAACGTGGACAACGACACTCTCCGCCGCATCCTCGACAACCCCGAGGCGATGGCCGCCGTGGAGCGCATTGAAGGCTGGCGATCTCTCGGCGATAACGTCATCGAAACCATCATCAACAAAAGCGAGATGGTGAAGGAGCTAAAGGACAAGGCCAAGAACAAGGACTTGTCGGCAAAAGAGAAAAAGCAGCTCACGGACGAGGAGAAGGAATACAAGTCCAAGCGCAAGCTGGTGCAGGAAAAGCTCATCAAGTTCGCCACGCGCATCCCGGCATTCATGTATCTGACCGACTTCCGGGAGAACACGCTGCAGGACGTCATCACCAAGATTGAACCCGACTTATTTCTGACCGTGACTGGTCTGACGGTAAAGGATTTCAACCTGCTTGTGAGGCTCAAGGTATTTAACACTGAGCATATGAACCAAGCCGTGTTCGCCTTCCGACGCTATGAAGACGCGTCGCTGCGATACACGGGCATCGAGAGCCACGAGGGCCTGACCCACTACGGGCTTTACGACACCGTGGTGGCTGTGAACTGAGAAACTGTTCTTGTTAGTAACTTTACGCTTGCACCCAAAATGCCTATCTTCAAAATCTCCGGCACGAAACTCAAGAAACTGAACAGCTTGCCACTGGACAAAGAGAAGAACCTACAGGTACTGGTCGAGGGCAATCTGATCGAGGTGCTTGACCTGTTGTTCCTGGCCACTGAATACACCACCACGTTTGGCGGCCGCATCGACACTCTGGCGGTCGATACCAACGGCTCGCCTGTCATCATCGAGTACAAGCGCAACAAGAACGATAACGTCATCAACCAATCGCTGTCTTATTTGAAGTGGCTCAAGTCACAGAAGTCAGGGTTCTTTGAGAAGCTGATGATCGACAAACTGGGCAAGGAAAAGGCTGACAAGATCAAGCTCGATTGGAACAACCCCCGTGTTATCTGCGTTGCTGAGAACTACAGCAAATTTGATATTGATACTGCCGAGGTGGTGCCCCTGCGCATTGAACTGATGAAGTACCGTTACTACGAAGACGGTATTTTCGCGCTGGAACCAGTGAACGTGCCTGAAACGGCAGCCACTACCCAAACAATTACTGCTGTTGCGACTAGCAACACCAAGTCGCAGATCGATACCGGCAACTCGCTGGACAACTTGCTGTCCAAAGCGGCAGACGACATTAAATCGTTGTTTGCCGAGTTGCGCGAACGCATAGTTGCCATGGATGATTCAATTACCGAAAATCCTCGCGGCTACTACGTTGGTTACCGGATGGGCAACAATTTCGCAGACGTGCATATTGGCAAGAGTCAATTGAAGATTCACCTTCGACCAATTGATTATGTTGATCCTAGAAAGATCGTCGAAAAGATTCCTGACGGCTATAACTGGACCATGGACCGGCGCGTGTACCTCAAGAGCGCAAGCGACCTCGATTACGTCGTGGGATTGATTGAGCAGTCTTACAAGAACGTTATTTAGCTTCACGAGCATGCTCATCGAACAACTGAAGCCGAAGGAGCGTCGCGGCAGCAAACCCCGCTGTCACCTTCTGACTCACGGCAAAGCCGAGGACGTGGCAGAAGCTCTGACGGCGTTGGTGGCACCGTTTGCAAGCGTATCCCCAGAAGACTGCTGGATGCCTGTCGGCTTTACCGACGTGCAAGAGGCTGAGTTGAACAAGGCACCGCGCCTGCTGAATGCCCATGTCCGTTCGCAGCTTGGCGCGTGGTGGCTACCCGCTGACCGGCAAACGGCCAGAACGCCAAATTTCGATATTGCCAGCACTTGCACAATAGGCGGCGCGTCGGGGCTGCTGTTGATTGAGGCTAAGGCCCATGATCAGGAGTTGCGCAAGGAAGAGGTTGGCCGCGTGATTGATGCAGACGCATCCGATGAACGCAGAGCGAGCCACGGGACGATTGGCACAGCCATTGCCGAGGCAGCTGACGGTTTGGCGCGGGTCACCGCTGCGCCTTGCCACATTTCCCGTGACACGCACTACCAAATGTCAAACCGCTTTGCCTGGGCATGGAAGTTGACCGAACTGGGTGTTCCAGTGGTGCTGGTCTACCTTGGGTTCTTACGTGCTGCCGAAATGCAAGATCGGGGCGAGCCCTTTGCAAGCCATTCCGACTGGCAGCAATTGGTCCAAGCCCACAGTGCACCGCTCTTTCAGGTGGACCCGTGGGAACGGAGATGGACCTGCAATGGGAATAGTCTGGTGCCGTTGATCCGATCGGCCTCGCAATCACTGGTTGAACGAGATGCCTGCTGACATGATAGTCTTTAAGTAGGTACTGAAGAAGGCCGATCTCGGTCACCCATAAGGCGAGTTCAGTATGGGGCGGTCAAAGAAGGGGTTCGTTATGTGCCACTCGTGTCACTGAGTTTCCTGCCGCGACGGCAAGATGCCGAACTGCACCTGCGCTGGATGTTTGCCACGGTCGCTCCCCTGTTTACATTATTGATTCTTAGGTTGAATCATATTCTGCTGTTGAAAATGGCAACTGTTGAGCCCTGAGTTTCTGGCAATGTGTTGCTAATTGGCTTGTCTAGTGCCCCGACATGCAGGGTAGTCAGTACAGCCCCAAAACGAGCGGCCGGCATTGGTCCCTTGCTTCGCCGTGCGCCGGACCATGGGCTTGGAGCACTGTGGGCAAAGCGGTTGTACGACCGCCTTGGGCCGTGCGGTGTCGGTTTGTGCCGCCGACTCACTGGTCCTGCCCTGAACTTCACCCTGAGCCTGTTTGATCATCTTGAACAGAATCGGGCCATCTATCAAAGTGACATTGCGGCCATTGGCGAAGCTCTTGGCGTCTTCTGTGAATTTGCCGGACGTAACGACAAACCCACCAACAGCGCCGTTCGCGGCCATGACGCCATAAAGTTCACGCACAACAGTGACGCCCACTTTGAATGCCTTCCACTGCTTGCACTGGACAAGAAATTTCTCGCCTCCTTTGCGCAGCACTAGGTCCACACCACCATCCGCACCGCCCCCGCCAGTCTCAAATACTTGGTATCCCTGGAGCTTGAAGGACTCTCCGACCAGCATCTCGAACTCTTGCCAGCTGATGCCGTCCAGGGCGTCGGCTGCTTTGCCACTGCCTACCTTGGCCACCAGAGATTTACGTTGATGGCGACTGTAGGCAGACATCGCAGCGCCGGCCAGGCACAGGAGGGGCACCAGATACTGCCCGGCAGTGGCCAGTCCCATCCAAATGCTCTGAGTCATAACGTCACTGATATGCCCCGGTGTGATGTTGGCGACCAACTTTTGTGTAGCTATACGGTGCAGCAGCACGTACGACACCAGCGCCAGCGCGCAGCCGGCCCACCATGGCAGCATGGCGATGATGCCCATAAAGTCATTCGCCGCGCTACTTCGTTTTCGAGCCACCTGATTGTCTCCCTGTGTTATCTCTGAACCATATGAGTCCTGACATGCCGAAGCAACCCTTCGCAGGCATCTTCAATCAGGTCTAGGACGTGCTCGAAGCCATTGACGCCGCCATAGTACGGATCAGGCACCACCGGCTTGTCATTGCTTAAGCAGAACTCCGTCAGTCGGCGAACTTTGTGTCGATGGGCAGTAGGGCACTGCGCCTGAATCAAGTCCAGATTCTCCCAGTCCATCACCAGAATGAGATCGTGCCTTTCAAAGTCGGCGGCCTGAATCTGCCGCGCTCGCAAGTCCGACAGGTCGTAGCCGCGCTTGGCTGCATGAAGCTGTGAACGCTCGTCTGGTGGGCTGTTGGGGTGGTAGTTGTGAGTGCCTGCCGAATCGACGGCTACGACATCTGCCAGACCTTCGGCTCGTACTCTGTGGCGAAACACACCATGCGCGGTAGGGCTGCGGCAGATATTGCCCATGCAGACGAAGAGAACTGAGTAGGTAGACATGGATCAATCAGCGGATGTGGGAAGTATCGCCTCAATCCATCTGCTGAAGAATGCCGCTAGAGGTCCATTCCGTGATGGGCAGTGGCTCGTGAGCAGTTAGGACCTGGCCACCAGGAATGGCATGAGTGCAGGAGCGTTGTGCTGAGGATGCTCGCAGTCCCCAGGTTGCCAAGACAATCGACCGACCAGAGGAGGGGCGGCAGCGGGATTGGCAATAGCGACCGGGGATTTCTGTCCAGGTACATCCAAAGGCATTCAAATGCATGCGGCTCAAAACTGGCACCAGACTGGCACCATGAGCACCAAAGAAAAAAGCCTGCTACCG
>CAIYGK010000377.1 GCA_903925725.1 uncultured beta proteobacterium
ACGTTGACCTTGATGCCGGTGCTTTTCTCGAACTGTGGAATCGACAGCTTGAGCAATTCACCGTAAGGGTGGTTGGCCACCAGCACGCGTATTTCACCCGATTGCGCCATTGCGCCCGCGCAGAGGCACAGCGAAGCCAGTGCGACCCCGATTTTTGACAGTTTGTATTTCATGAAAACCTCCAAGTTAAAAGAGTTAAAAACCACCCACCCTAAACGATGACGTCTGACGTGTTCTTGTCGAACACGTGCGTGTTGGCCATCTTGAAATCGATCTGGATCGTTTCGCCGACACCGATGGCCTGCTTCGGCACGACCATGCGCGCCACCAGGGCATGTGCATCGCAGACCAGGTGCGCGAAGATCTCGGAGCCGAGTAACTCCACCACCTCGGCTCGAGCGCTGATCGTGCTGCCGACGTCAGCGTCCGGTTGATGCAGTGCAATGTCTTCCGGGCGAACGCCGAACACCACATCCTTGCCGGCGTGGGCGACCAGATTGGCGCGGAAGGCTTCGGGCATGGCGACGCGGAAGCTCCCACCATCGATGAATATCTGATTTCCCTCGCTGACCAGACGGGCGTCGAAGAAATTCATCGCCGGCGAGCCAATGAAGCCGGCAACGAAGCGGTTAACCGGTTGGGCATAGACTTCCATCGGCGCGCCGCATTGTTGCACCACTCCCTTGTTCATGATGAAGATGCGGTCGGCCATGGTCATGGCCTCGACCTGATCGTGCGTCACATAGATCATGGTTGCACCCAGGCGGCGGTGCAGTTTGCTGATTTCGGCACGCATCGCAACGCGCAGTTTTGCGTCCAGATTGGACAGTGGCTCGTCAAACAGGAACACCTTGGGCTTGCGCACGATGGCGCGGCCTACTGCCACGCGCTGGCGCTGGCCACCGGAGAGTTCTTTGGGCTTGCGTTCCAGCATTTCACCCAGTCCGAGAATGTCGGCAGCCTCCTGAACGCGGTCGTCAATCTCGGCCTCGGGCATCTTGCGAATCTTTAGACCGAAGCCCATGTTCTCGCGCACGTTCATGTGCGGATACAGGGCGTAATTCTGGAACACCATGGCGATGTCTCGATCCTTCGGGGCCATGTTATTGACCAGCGTGTCGCCGATGTAGATTTCGCCCGAAGTGATTGTTTCCAGGCCGGCGATCATGCGCAGGGCAGTCGACTTGCCGCAGCCAGAAGACCCCACCAGCACGGCAAATTCCTTGTCCTGAATTTCGATCGACAGATCGTTGACAACGGTGACGGATCCGTACCGTTTGACGACGTTTTTCAAGGTGACTTTGGCCAAGTGCGATGACTCCTTCTATCTTGCGTTTGACTGAAAGCCCTGGGCATCAATCCAGTCGATGGTCTGGGCGCACAACACAGACGGCTCTAGCGCACCATCCAACTGAAGTACACGCTCCTCGCCGAGAGGATCCTCCAGGGTCGTAAATTGGCTTGCAACGAGGCTGCTGGGGAATGGATGCCCCGGGGATCGGGCTTGTACCCGCGCATTCGCGAGTTCCTGCGTGACGCTGAGATGGACGAAGCTTAACTGCTGAACCGCCTGGCGAAGGCGCGCCCGATAGACACGTTTGAGCGCAGAACACGCCAGAACCGCGCCACCAGGATAACTGAGCAATTCAAGCCCGAGACGATCCAGCCACCCCTCCCGGTCCACGTCGTCCAGAGCTGTTCCCTGGCTCATTTTCCGGATGTTTGCTGTCGGATGAAACTGGTCACCTTCGATGAAAGTCAGTTTCAGTGCGTCGGCCACGTGCCGGGCCAGTGTCGACTTGCCACACCCTGCAACCCCCATGATGATGATCCACAGCCCCTCCCGACGATGGTCGGATGATGGTGATGGCGCGGACGGGTGAACCTGAATCATGGATGCTCGCAAAGTTGGATAGCGCTATCTTACCGATGGACTTGTGCAATTCTATTTGGGGTTTACCCGGTATTGCCTGAATTTGCTTGATCTGGCGCAATCAAAATCCACTAACTCACCTGAAAATGAAGAAGGGTTTCAGCATCACTTTGCGGCGCTCTGTACGGCCTGCCCATTGCGGGATAGCGTTATCTGATAGGATTCCGCCATGGTCAGCAGAAAACGGGATAAACGGGCTTCTGGGCGGGTCACGCTCGATGACGTGGCCTTGGCCGCAGGTGTGAGTCGCATGACGGTATCGCGCGCACTGCGCGGGGACCGCAATGTTGCGCCTGAACTGGTGGAACGTGCCATTGGGGCCGCCGACCGCCTGGGTTATGTGCCGGACCCGGCCGCTCGCGCGCTGGCATCGAGCAAGAGTTCGCATGTGGCGATACTGATTCCGCTGCTTTCGAACCAGCTATTCGTCGATCTGTTGGAGGGTGTTCAACGCACCCTTTTGCCTGCCGGATACCAGACGCTGATGGGAATCACACACTACGATGCCTCCGAAGAAGAGCAACTGCTCAAGGGCTACCTGATGCACCGCCCGGCAGGATTGCTGGTGACCGGGGTGGAGCGCTCGGATTCGACCAGGCAACTCATTGCCAAAAGCGGTATTCCTTGTGTGCACCTGATGGAAACCCTAGCGCTGGAGGGCATGTACAGCGTGGGATTCTCCCAGCGCGACGCGGCGCACGCCATCACGCAGCACCTGATCGACACGGGACGCCGCCGGATCGCCTTCGCGGCAGCACAACTGGATCCGCGCACCCTTCAGAGAGCGCAGGGTTATCGGGATTGCCTCACGGAGGCGGGTTTGTACGATGCCACGCTCGAGTGGCAGAATCCGGCGCCGTCTTCGCTGAAGGTCGGAAGCACCATGTTCGAACAGATACTCAGCATTCGCCCTCGCGTTGATGCCATCTTCTTCTGTAACGATGATCTGGCCCAGGGTGGTTTGCTGGCTGCCTTGCGCATAGGCATCAAGGTACCGCGCCAGGTCTCCATTGCCGGCTTCAACGACTTGCCAGGCAGCGCTGAATTCGTTCCGAGCCTTACCACTATCAAGACACCACGTTGGGAGATCGGTGTTCAATCTGCGAAGATGCTGTTGCAGCTTATGCGCGGTGAGCCTGTCGCCGAGACCAACATTGACTTGGGTTTCGAGCTGCTTGTGCGGCAAAGCACCGCCGTCCAATTGATCGAAAGTAACTGATATGCCCTCTCAAATAGGACTTATAGGCGTGGGCTTGATGGGTGAGAACCTTGCACTCAACATGGCGGGCAAAGGGTTCACCGTTTCAGTCTTTGATGCATCGAAGGAAAAGGTTGAAAAATTTGTCTCTGGCAGAGGGCATGGGCAAACGATTCACGGGTGTTCCTCCATTCAGGAATTGATCGGGTCTCTTGAGCTGCCGAGAAAGATCATGTTAATGATCCCTGCCGGACCGCCGGTTGATGAAATCATAGAAGCACTCATCCCCTTTCTTGATGCGGGCGACATCATCATTGACGGGGGAAACTCCCATTTTTCAGACACCACGCGAAGAACCAGAATGCTTGAAGGCAAGGGTCTGTTGTATGTGGGAGCCGGCGTGTCCGGTGGTGAAGAAGGTGCCTTGTTGGGCCCTTCGATCATGCCCGGAGGCTCCGCTGCAGCTTGGCAAAGTGTCAGGCCGATCTTTCAAGCCATCGCCGCCAAGGTCGACGACGGAGTTGCATGTTGCGACTGGATCGGAGAAGAGGGTTCCGGCCACTTCGTCAAAATGGTTCACAACGGAATCGAATATGGCGACATGCAGCTCATTTGCGAAGTCTATGACGTCATGAGAACTCTCCTGGGCATGACGGCTGACGAAATGCACGCTGTGTTCAAGGAGTGGAGCGAAGGGGCGTTGAAGAGCTATCTGGTTGAGATAACCAGGGATATTCTGGCGGTCAGAGATGATGACGGACTACCCTTGCTCGACAAGATCCTGGACAAGGCGGGTCAGAAGGGAACTGGAAAATGGGCGGTAGTTACGGCGCTTGACACTGCCGCACCGCTGACCCTGATAACCGAGGCGGTATTTGCCCGCGTACTGTCCTCCATGAAAGAGGAGAGGGTGCTGGCGTCAAAGGCATTGAAGGGCCCCGCAGTCCATTTTTCCGGCAACAGGAAAGCATTCATTGATGACCTTGGGAAAGCCCTGTATACGGCAAAGATCATTTCGTATGCGCAAGGTTATCAATTGATGCGTGCCGCGGCGCTGGATTTCGGCTGGAAATTGAACTACGGCGGCATCGCACTGATGTGGCGCGGCGGGTGCATTATTCGTTCGGTGTTGCTGGCGAAAATAAAGAGCGCCTTTGACTTGAATCCGGAGCTCGCGAATCTGCTAATGGATCCGTTCTTTACGGAAACAGTCGCACAGTCGCAACTTTCATTGAGAACAGTGCTTGGTGCCGCAATCGCGAACGGAATCCCAATGCCCGCCATGTCCTCTGCACTGGCCTACTACGATGGATACCGAAACCCGAACCTGCCGGCAAATCTGTTGCAGGCGCAAAGAGACTATTTCGGCGCGCACCAGTACGAGCGCATTGACAAGGCCCGTGGCGTGTATTTCCATACCAACTGGACCGGCCGTGGCGGTGAGACTGCGTCAACGGTGTACTCTGCTTAGCTGAGAACCTTAAATTTGCGCTTCGTAAAGGGAGCCAATCCCTGCCACCACAACCATCGCCGATTCCGGTCAAGCCTCAAGATCAAACACCGCCATGCTCTCGACGTGGGCCGTGTGCGGAAACATGTTCACCACGCCCGCTGCCGAGCAGCGATAACCTGCCCTATGCACCAGCAGGCCGGCATCGCGCGCCAGCGTTGAGGGATTGCAGCTCACGTAAACGATGCGCCTGGGCGCTCGCCAATGTTTGGCCCCGCCTGTTGGCGGATTGTTGGCTGGATCGATTCGTTGTTGATGCAAGTCAGCCAGTGCCTGCACCAGCGCAAAAGCACCTTCGCGTGGTGGATCAATCAGCCACTTGTCAGCCACGCCATCACCAATCAACAACTCCGGCGTGATTTCAAAAAGGTTCCTGGCCACAAACTCTGTTGTCGCCAACGCCTTGCGACTGCCGGCGACGCCCTGATTGAGACTATAGTTTTGGCGTGATCGAGCGACCAGAGCGTCGCTGCCTTCGACACCCAGCACCTCGCGCGCCTGGGTTGCAATGGGCAGCGTGAAATTACCCAACCCACAGAACCAGTCGATCACCCGTTCGTCCTTGTGAGCGTCCAGAAGGCGCAGCGCACGTGACACCAGCACCCGGTTGATATGCGGATTGACCTGCGTAAAGTCAACCGGCTTGAAGGGCATACAGATGCCGAACTCCGGCAGGCCGTAATTCAACTCCTGCGTCGCCGGATCGAGCAAATGCACGGTTTCCGGCCCCTTCGGCTGCAGCCACCACTGCACGGCGCCGTGCTGTGCGGCAAAAGCGCGCAAGCGCCCCAGATCAGCCTGACTCAGCGCTTCCAGATGTCGCAGCACCAGCGCGATCACCGCATCGCCGCAGGCCAGTTCAATCTGAGGACAGGTCTCCCTGGCATCCAGGGACTCGATCAGCGCGCGCAATGGGAGCAACAAGGCACTGACTGCAGCCGGTAGCACGCGGCACTCCTTCATATCGGCAACGTAGCGGCTCTTGCGCTCATGAAAACCGATCAGCACCGCGCCCTTCTTGCGCACAAAGCGCACGGACAGGCGCGCCCGGTAGCGGTAACCCCAGGCCGGCCCTTCGATCGGTCGCAGAATCATGTCCGCCTTGATCTTGCCCAGATGCCACAGGTTGTCTTCCATGACGCGCTGCTTGATCGCCACCTGGGCCGCCACATGCAAATGTTGCATCTTGCAGCCGCCACAGGCTCCAGAATGCAGACCGAAATGCGGGCAGCCCGGTTGCACACGTTGCGCCGACTCGCGCGCGATCGCCGTGACTGTGCCCTGCTCCCAATTGTTTTTCTGGCGACCGACCTGGACTGTCACGCGTTCGAACGGTAAAGCACCCTCGATGAACACGACCTTGCCGTCGCTACGGTGCGCTACACCTTGCGCTTCCAGATCCAACGACTCCACCAACAGCCACTCGGGCGGCGTATTCATCTATCCTGCAATTTGTAGTTACCTGGCGGGCAGGTATTTGGCCGGATCGACCGGCTTGCCCTGACGCCGCACCTCAAAGTGCAGTTTCACCCTGTCAGCATCGCTGCTGCCCATTTCGGCAATCTTCTGGCCCTTGCGCACGGACTGATCCTCTTTCACCAGCAGAGTCTGGTTGTGTGCGTAGGCTGTCAGGTAGGTATTGTTGTGCTTCAGGATGATCAGGTTGCCGTAACCGCGCAGACCGGCACCAACGTAAACAACGCGTCCATCAGCCGCTGCAAGAACTGGCTCGCCAGCAGCACCTGCCAGGTCCAGTCCCTTGTTCTTGACCTCATCAAAGCCCGAGAGCACGGCGCCGGCAACGGGCCAGATCCAGTTGATCTCATCGTCAGCTATGGCAAGTGGAGCCGGTGCAGAACCAGCGGGTGCACTGGGCACCGTTGGCTTCTCGGCCCCGGCAGAACGCGCCGGCGCCGCAGAGGGCACAACCGGCACGGCACTGCCCGACGGCACGGGCTTGGTGACAACCGAACTGCCGACAGGCGGCTCAATGCGCAAAACCTGCCCGACTTCAATCCTGTTTGGATTGTCGACGCCGCTCCAGCGCGCAATATCCTTCGCACCCTGTCCGTGGTCAAGTCCAATGCGAATCAGCGTATCCCCTGGCTTGACTGTGTAATAGCCGGGTTTGCCTGCATTCTCGGAACCTGGCAATGACGGGACTGGCGGCACCAACGGCTCGGTAACGCCGACTGGCTTGCCGGGTGGCACAACAACACCCCGGTCTTCCACCGGTGCACGATGAATCACTTTGGAGCCGCAGCCGGCCAGCAACGCAGCAATCAATGCGAGCGCCAGCAGCGAACCGAAACGAAAACGTGAACCAGACATAGAAATTTCCTTCATGCAATGCCCGATTTTAAGGGGACAAAATGAACACTTTCCAGTACCGACTGGCGCACACCGTTGTGTGTCTTGTCAATCACCAGCAGAGCTTGTTGCCCGCCACTTTCAGAGCCCTTGACTACCGGCGCCACCAGTCGGCCGCCGATGGCCAACTGATCAATCCAGGCTTGCGGCACGGCCTCACCGCCCGCCGCCGCAATGATGGCTGCGTAGGGCGCCCCCTTGGGGTAGCCCAGCATGCCATCACCAAACAACAAATGCAGGTTGGCCACGCGCAAGTGCCGCAGGTTTTCACGCGCCTTTTCATGCAGGCCACGCAAGCGCTCTATGCTGTAAACCTCCTCCGCCAACCGACTCAGCACCGCCGCCTGGTAGCCGCAACCGGTACCGATCTCCAGCACGCGTCCGAGTTTGCCGCTGACGCCGTGGCACAGCAGTTCAGCCATGCGCGCCACCACACTGGGTTTGGAGATTGTCTGGCCCAGGCCAATGGGCAAACTGGTGTCCTCGTAGGCCTGATTGACCAGCGCGCTGTCAACAAAGCGGTGTCGTTCAATCGCCAGCAGCGCTGCCAGAACCCGCGCGTCGGTCAGTCCCTGCTTGGAAAGTTTGGCGACCATATTCATCCGCACCGCACTGGAATCCAGTCCAATCCCGTGCGAAACCGCCTTGCCCGTCGGTGCTCCCTGTACCTTGGGCTTGGCACTCGAACGATTCAGTTGCGCCGGAAATGAAGGCCGCTCTTTCATGCAGAAACCTGGGCTGTCAGGCGCGCCGCGGTCTGAGCCCAGTAGCCCAGATGATCATGGTCGGTCAAGTCCACCTTGAGCGGCGTCATCGAGATATGGCCCTGCGTTGTGGCATGAAAGTCCGTGCCGTCTGCATCGTCCTTGACAGCGCCTGCAGCACCAATCCAGTACATGGTCTCGCCGCGCGGGTTGGTCTGCGTGATCACCGACTCGGCCGCATGCCGGCGACCCAGACGGCACAGCTTGACATGGCCCAGCTGGTCCACAGGCAAATTCGGAATATTGACATTAAGCAGCCAGGCATTGCTCCCAATCAGCTTGTGATTCGACATCTGCAGCACCAATTCACGTGCCTTCTGTGCAGCCGCGTCGAGATGCGCCCAGTTCTTCTCGACTTGAGAAAACGCAATCGCCGGAACACCAAAAAGATAGCCTTCCATCGCCGCACCCACCGTGCCGGAATAGATCGTGTCGTCGCCCATATTGGCACCGTTGTTGATGCCCGATACCACCAGATCCGGTCGGTAACCCAGCAAGCCGGTCAGCGCAATGTGCATGCAATCAGCCGGAGTACCGTTGACATAGCGAAAGCCGTTGGCAGCGCGCTGCACATACAGGGGGCTGTGCAGCGTCAGCGCATTCGACTTGGCACTGTTGTTTTGTTCCGGTGCGATGACCTCGACGTCGGCTACGTCTTTCAGCGCTTCATAGAGCGCCGTGATGCCTGGCGCCTGATAGCCGTCGTCATTCGAAATAAGAATCTTCATGGGCAGGGGGGTTATTCTTCATTGTAGGGTGCAGTCTCGTCACGCCTGAGACAATAACAGCAAGCGTCAACCCCTATCATCGACGCAACTTCATTGGAGACATCCCCATGCATGCCTGGCTATGTGAAAACCCCGTGGGCGCCGACGCCCTGACCTGGAAAGAGCTCCCGACGCCGCGGCCCAAGGCGGGCCAGGTGCTGCTGGAGATCAAGGCGGCCAGCCTGAATTTTCCAGACCTGCTGATCGTGCAAAACAAGTACCAGATGAAACCGGCTCTGCCCTTTGTGCCGGGCTCCGAGTACGCCGGCATCGTGCAGGCGGTGGGCGAAGGCGTCACGCACCTGAAGGTCGGCCAGCACGTTGCCTGTCTGTCCGGCACAGGCGGCTTTGGCACCCACACACTGGCACCAGCGGCTTTGTGCATACCGCTGCCAGACGCCTTTCCGTTTGTTGATGCGGCTGCCTTCATCATGATCTACGCCACGTCGCACCACGCATTGGTGGACCGGGCGCAACTCAAGACGGGTGAAACCGTGCTGGTGTTGGGCGCTGCCGGCGGTGTTGGCACCTCGGCCATCCAAATTGCCAAGGCTTGCGGCGCGAAGGTAATTGCCGCGGCCTCCACCGATGAAAAATGCGCGCTCTGCAAATCAATAGGTGCCGACGCCACCATCAACTACAGCAGAGAGAACTTGCGCGAAGCGGTCAAGGCACTGACCGACGGCAAAGGCCCGGATGTCATTTACGACCCGGTGGGCGGCGACCTGGCTGAGCCCGCCTTTCGCACGATTGCCCGGCGCGGTCGCTACCTGGTCATCGGGTTCGCTGCCGGCGGCGCAATTCCGGCCTTGCCACTGAACCTGCCGCTGCTCAAAGGCGCTTCCATCGTCGGCGTTTTCTGGGGCGACTTTGCCAAACATGAACCCAAAGCCAATGCCGTCCTGATGATGGAACTGGCCAAAATGTACGCTCAGGGCAAGATCAAGCCGGTGATTGACCGCACCATGCCGATGTCTGAACTGAAAGCCGCCTTCACCCGCATGGGCTCGCGCGGCGTCATGGGCAAACTGGTGATGGTTAACTGATCCCCTCACCCAGGCGCCGCAAAGCACTCTGGCGCCGTTCCTCTTCCCGCGAGTTATTTTCGATGCTCTGACGCACGAACTCGATATGATCGCGCGCTGCTGAAGCGGCCTCCTGAGGCCGATGTTCGCGGATCGCCTGCCAGATAGCGCGGTGCTGCGCCTGCAGTTGGTTCCAGCGCGCCGGCCGCGTATGCAAGTGCTCCAGGTTACCCGAAACATGACCGTGGATGACACGCATCAGACTGGCCGTCAGATGCCCTATCAGCACGTTGTGCGATGCTTCTGCAATCGCCTGATGAAACACCACATCGGCGTCAATGCAAAGCGCCAGATCATCACTGCTGTAGCTCGCTTCCAGCGCTGAGTGCACTGCATCGAGCCGGCCAATATCGACGTCGGTGGCACGCTCGGCCGCCAGCGCCGCCGCCTGGCTTTCCAGCATTTGCCGAAATTCAAGCAGGTCCCGGTGCAGCAGGGGATGACCCTTGAGCATGTCCTGCCAGGGATCGACAAAGTGCGCCTCCAGCCGGTCCGTCACATTGGTTCCCCCGCCGTGGCGGGTGCTCAG
>CAIYGK010000378.1 GCA_903925725.1 uncultured beta proteobacterium
AATATTTCTCTAAGTTGTTGATTCTAAACGATATTTTTGGGGTGGCTGATGGGGCTCGAACCCACGACAACAGGAATCACAATCCTGGACTCTACCAACTGAGCTACAGCCACCGTGTGGTCGGATTATAAGGGCTAGCTTCCTGCGCGTACCGGGCGCGGCACCATGATCTCTGCCTTGAATCGCTCTTTGAGCAAGCCGTAGTAGGCCTGAGACTCGGCCGCTGTCCACCACTGAGCGTATTGAGCACGGTCCTGCTTGGCGGCGACCTCGGTTGGTGCCGGGCGCGCGACCAGTTGGTTGACCTTGACCACAGCATAGCCCTGTGAGCCCATGCTGACGCCAACGAAGACGGGCAACGTCGACGTGTCGGCACGCAGAATGGCGTTGAGGATCTGCGGTGGCGTTTTCTGCGCCTGATCGCGCGAGAGCGTCTGCGCTGCCGGCATCACCGCGCTGGCCGGCGCTGCCTTCCAGGCGGCCAGTTTGGCGGCGCCCTCCTGTGCTGCCAGTTCGGCGGCACGCACGGCCACCAGGCGCTCGCGCACATTGGCGCGCACTTCCGCCAGAGGCAGTGTTCGTGCAGCTTGGTACTGAGTGATGCGCGCGGCGGCCAACTGGCTCGGAGCGGTTTCAATGGCTTCGGTATTTCGCTTCTTGTCGATCGCATCAGGACCAAAAATCGCTGCCAGGAACTTGGCGTTGGCCAGCAGGCCGGTCGCCCCGGCAGCAGGGTTTCGCGAAAGTTTCTCGGCAGTCTTGATCTCCAGCTTGAGCTTGTCGGCCACTGGCTTCAAGCTATCCGACTGCTCATAGACACCGTTCGTAAAGGCTTCCGCGGTCTCGGCAAACTTGCGCTGCGCCTGCTGCGTCTTCAAGTCAGCCTCGATGCCGGCACGCAGTTCGTCAAAGCTGCGTTGCTTGGGCGCCTTGACGTCGGTGAGCTTGATGATGTGGTAACCAAAGTCTGACTCCACCAACTCGCTGATGTCACCCTTCTTCATGGCAAAGGCAGCGTCCTCAAACGGTTTGACCATCGAGCCACGGGCAAAGAAGTCAAGGTCCCCTCCCTTGGCAGCTGAACCCGTGTCCTGCGAGTTCTTTTTTGCCAGTTCAGCAAAACTGTCGGGCGCCTTGCGCAACTCTGCGAGCAATTCCTGCGCACGCGCTTTGGCCTTCTGGCGCTCGGCTGCAGGGGCGTCTTTGGCTGCGTTGATCAGGATGTGGCTTGCACGCCGCTCTTCAGTTCCGCTCAGGCGCGCCGCATTTTGATCGTAGTACGACTTAACATCAGCCTCACTGAGCGTAATGCTCTTCTTGACCGACTCCAAATCGAGCACCAGGTATTCGATACTGGCCTGCTCCGGTGCCTGAAACAGAGCCTGATTGGCTTTGTAAAAAGTCTCCAGTTCAGCCTCGGTCGGATTGACGCGGGAAGCGAACTCGGTACTGAAGAAGTTGGCAATCTGGACTTCGCGCCGTTCAAAAAACGCGTTGAGTGCCACATCGGCAACCGCTGCGGCGGGAAAGCCGGTTTGCGTCAACCCCGCTTCCACCTGGCGCACCGACAGGTCCCTGCGCACCCGCGCTTCAAATCCTTCCGGTGTCAAGCCCTGGCTGGCCGCCATCTGGCGATAGCGCTCCATGTCGAGTTTTCCGTCGGGCCGACGCAACGAGGCAATGCCCGGGTCTTCCTGCAGGTCGCGCGCCAGTCTCGCATCGCTGGTGGTCAGCTTGAACTGGTCGGCCGCCTGAGCCATCACGCGTTCACGCACCAGCCGCTCCAGGGTTGAATAGCGCGCCTCCGGTGAGTCCACCAGTTTGGCGTCCAGGTTGGGCATCTGAGCGCGTAGCCGGTCCGCTTCAGACTTGTGCGCCGCGTCCCATTCACCCTGGGTAATATCCTGGCCACCCACGCGGGCCACAGCGTCGCCCTTCTCGCGCAAGCGGTCGTAGCTATTGATGCCAAACAGCACAAAGGACGGGATGATGAGCAAAAACATCAGGCCCATCATGATCTTCGTGTGCTTGCGGACAAAATCAAACATGCAGAACTACTCCAGTAGAAAACAAAAAAGGCGAACGCTTTGTTCGCCTTTGCCAGAAGTGGTGGGTGCTGACGGGCTCGAACCGCCGACCTACGCCTTGTAAGGGCGCCGCTCTACCAACTGAGCTAAGCACCCCACTTAACCGGCTATCAATTCAACGCGTCCTTTAATGCCTTGCCTGGACGAAACTTGGGAATCTTGGCTGCCTTGATTTTAATCGCAGCGCCGGTGCGGGGATTTCGTCCCACGCGAGCGGCGCGTTTTGTCACCGCAAACGTGCCAAAACCAACCAGTGAAACGTCGTTCCCCTTCTTCAAGGTTGTCTTCACTGCGTCAATGACGGCCTCCATCGCGCGGTTGGCTGCTGCTTTGGAAATATCTGCCTGTGTTGCGATGTGCTCAATCAATTCAGTCTTGTTCACAATAAACCCTTCTTATAGAAATAGAGTTGATCAACTTGTCTCGTCAAAAATCTGGTGTCCGCCGTGTTTGAGGGCGGACGCGAATTCTAGTCGCCTTTTCTCTCTCACGCCGACGAAATTTTGACGCGACAGCTACTGCGCGCTCAAAGCGCCTCGGCAATCGCGCGTCCAACATCAGCGGTACCTGCGGTGCCCCCGAGGTCACGCGTGCGCGGCGCCCCACTTTGCGGCTCCAGCACTCTTTCGATTGCCGCCAGGACGCCATCGTGTGCGCTTCGGTAACCCAGAAAATCAAGCATCATCGCGCCGCACCAGATCTGTCCAATCGGATTGGCAATGCCCTTGCCGGCAATGTCTGGTGCCGAGCCATGTACCGGCTCGAACAGCGACGGAAAATTGCGCTGTGGATTCAGGTTGGCACTCGGTGCAATGCCAATCGTGCCGGTGCAGGCCGGACCGAGGTCGCTCAGAATGTCGCCAAACAGATTGCTGGCCACCACCACATCAAAGAAGTCGGGGCGCTGCACAAAGTGGGCTGTCAGGATATCGATATGGAACTTGTCGACCGTGACCTCCGGATAGTGCTGAGCCATCTCAAGCACACGCTCGTCCCAATACGGCATGGTGATGGCAATGCCATTGGACTTGGTAGCACTGGTCAAATGCTTCTTCGGCCGCGACTGCGCGAGTTCAAAGGCAAACTTCAAAACCCGGTCAATGCCAACGCGCGACATCACGGTTTCCTGCATCACGATTTCACGCTCGGTGCCGGGGTACATGCGTCCACCAATGCTGGAATACTCGCCCTCGGTGTTCTCGCGCACGATGAACATGTCGATCTCACCGGGCGCCCGACGGCTGCCGTCGCGCCGCACCACTGGCGCAATGATGCCCGGCATCAAGCGCGCCGGGCGCAGGTTGACGTACTGGTCGAACTCGCGTCGAAACAGCAGCAGCGAGCCCCACAGGGAGACGTGATCAAGTATTTTTTCCGGCCAACCCACGGCACCAAAGTAAATGGCGTCATGGCTGCCAATCAGATCTTTCCAGTTGTCCGGCAGCATCTTGCCGTGCTTCTCGAAATAGTCCCAGCTGGAAAAGTCGAAGTGGTCAAACTGCAGGTCGATTGCATACTTGAGGGCCGCGCGCTCCATAACCCGAAGGCCTTCGGGCATAACCTCTTTGCCAATACCGTCACCTGCAATCACCGCAATTCTCTTCTTACTCATCGCGAATCCTTTTGCATCATGTTCAAAAAATCTTCACTCACGCAACACGCGCGTGCGCCCTCGCGGGTCTGACCACCAACGCCACACCGAGCACTGTCATCAGGGTGCCGACAAGGGTGAGCGTGTTGATAGGCTCGGCAAACAGCACCCAGGCGATGCAGGCCGTCACCGGTGGAACCAGGTACATCAAGCTCGTCACTGTGGCCGCCGCACCGCGCTGAATCAACAGGTACAGCAAGGAACTGCCACCCAGAGTCAGTACCAGTACAGACCAGGCCATGGCACCCGTCATCTCGGCGTTCCAGCGCACCGCCTCTGTCTCCAGAAGGGCCAGCGGCAAAGTCACCAGAAAGGCTGCCATCAGTTGAACCGCATTGGCGCTGCGCACGTCACAGGGTTTGACAAAGCGCTTCTGATACAGGGTGCCCAGCGTGATCGCAAACAAGGCGCCAATGGCCATCGACACATTCGCCCAGTCGGCCTCGCCGTGACCAAACTTGCGCGATACCACCAGCACCAAGCCGGCAAAACCGAGCACCAATCCACTCCATTGCCGCGCACTGACGCGTCCACCCGTACCCGACAGCCAAAGTGCCGTTAGCACGGGCTGAAAACCAACAATCAAGGCGGACAGGCCGGAACCCATGCCGGCCTTCACGGCGGCCCAGACACCGCCCAGGTAGCAGGCGTGCATGAGCACGCCGGTGAACGCCAGATGCGCCCACTGACTCAGTGTAGCTGGCCACTTGACGCCTGAGATCAGAATCCAGGGTAAAAAGCACATGATCGAAAACAGGTAGCGTAGCAACAGGAATTTCAGCGGCGGCGCATGCGGCATGCCATACCGGGCCACAATAAAACCGGTACTCCAGATCAGCACAAACAGCACCGGCATGGCCCGAATCAGGGCCGAATCATCACGCACTGTCACTTTACGCGAGCCCGGATTTCCGGCAAGGCTTTGCGAAGGTAATAGACCATGGACCACACCGTCATCACGGCAGCGATCCAGATCAACCATGCACCCCACAGATGCGTGTTGATCAAGCCGAACAACGTGCCGTTGAACAGCAGGAACGGAATGGCCACCATTTGCACCACGGTCTTGAGCTTGCCCACCATGTGCACCGCCACGCTCTTGGCAGCACCGATCTGGGCCATCCATTCGCGCAGCGCAGAAATGGCAATCTCGCGGCCAATGATGATGAGCCCGACAAACACGTCCGCCCGTCCAAGATGCACCAGCACCAGCACGCTGGCGCAAACCAGTATCTTGTCCGCAACAGGGTCCAGAAAAGCGCCGAACGAAGAGACCTGATTGAGCTTGCGCGCCAGATAACCATCGAGCCAGTCGGTAATGGCCGACAGCACAAAAACGCCGGTCGCGATCAGGTCGCGACTGGCCATTGCCAGCGGCAGTTGATCAAAATAGACGCCAACGATCAGCGGAATCGCTGCGATGCGACCCCAGGTCATGAGCGTGGGTGTATTGAAAAACATACAGCGTTATTGTGGCACGACCGAGGTGCACGAGGCGCATTGATCAGTGCAGTGCACGGTAAATGTCCTCAGCCAATTCGTGTGATATGCCTTCAACAGTCGCCAGATCTTCAACACCGGCCATGGCAACCCCTCGCACGCCACCAAAGCGTTGCAACAATTTAGCCCGTCGCTTTGGTCCTACGCCAGGGATTTCCTCCAGTTTGCCACCGTCCACGCGCACCCTGGCGCGCTTGGCGCGCATGCCGGTGATGGCAAAGCGGTGCGCCTCGTCCCGGATCTGCGCCACGAGCATCAACGCGGCCGAGTCCTTGCCCAGATAGACCTTCTCACGGCCATCGGCAAAGACCAGTTCCTCCAGTCCCACCTTGCGCCCTTCACCCTTTTCGACGCCAACGATCAACGCCAGCGACAGGCCCAACTGTTCAAACACCTCGCGCGCCACGGACACCTGCCCCTTGCCCCCATCAACCAGCACCAGATCCGGCAAACGCCCGGTCGCGCTGCCGCCGCCGGCCTGCGTTTCCCGCACGGCCTCGGCCAGTTTTCCGTAGCGCCGCAGCAGCACCTGGCGCATGGCGGCGTAATCGTCACCTGGTGTGATGTCGTCGATGGAAAAGCGCCGGTACTCCGCGTTTTGCATCTTGTGCTTTTGAAACACGACACAGGACGCCTGGGTCGCCTCGCCCGTCGTGTGGGAAATATCAAAACACTCGATGCGAAGCTGCTCCAGATCTTCAATCGCGAGATCGAGCGCCTCCGCCAGCGCTCGCGTGCGTGCCTGCTGCGAGCCCTCTTCCGAAAGCAGACGTGCCAGTTGCAAGGTGGCATTCGTTTGCGCCATTTCCAGCCACAGGCGACGCTGCTCACGTGGCTGATGCACGGCGCTGACCTTGACGCCAGACTGCACCGACAAGGTCTTGATCAGATGCTCATCCACGGCAACGCTGAGTACCAGCGAGGGCGGCACCGGCACTTGCAGATAGTGTTGCGCAACAAAGGCCTGCAGCACCTGGGCCTCGATGGACAGACCATCGCTGACCGTGTCAACATCGTCAGCATAGATGCCCACCGCATCTTCGACATGCACCGGAAAATAGGCACGATCTCCAAGATGTCGTCCGCCACGCACCATGGCCAGAATCACGCAGGCACGTCCACCCTGCACCTTGACCGCCAGAATGTCCACATCACGGTCCGACACGTTTTCGACCGATTGCTGGTGCAGCACATTGGACAGGGCAGAAATCTGGTTGCGCAGTTCGGCCGCCTGCTCAAACTGCAGCACTTGCGCATGCGCCAGCATGCGCTGCTCCAGCGTCTGCATCACCTGCTGCGCGTCACCACGCAGGAAGCGCTCGGCGTCAGCCACGTCCTGCGCATAGTCGAGCGCCGAAATATGCCCGACGCAGGGCGCCGAGCAACGCTTGATCTGGTACAGCAGACAGGGCCGGCTGCGGTTATTGAAGACCGGATCCTCGCAGGTGCGCAGGCGAAACACTTTCTGCATCAGCAAAATGGCCTCCTTCACCGCCCAGGCGCTCGGATACGGACCAAAGTAATGGTGCTTCTTCTCCACCGCACCCCGGTAGTAGGCAACGCGGGCAAACTGCGAACTCAAATTGGCTGAGGCAGCAACACCGGTGATCTTCAGATACGGGTAACTCTTGTCATCCCGAAACAGGATGTTGTACTTCGGGTTGAGCGTCTTGATCAGGTTGTTTTCCAGCAGCAGCGCCTCCGCTTCCGACCGCACCACCGTGGTTTCAAGTCTCGCGATTTTGCTCACCATGTGGCCTATGCGCGTGCCGCCGTGGTTCTTCTGGAAATAGCTCGACACCCGCTTCTTCAGGTTGATCGCCTTGCCGACATAGAGCACAGCGCCATCGCTGTCGAAATAGCGATAGACGCCGGGTAGCGGCGGCAAGCCCGCCACATCGCTCAGCAGCTGGGCGTTGTGGGCTGGCGTGGAATCAGGCAAATCAGACATAGGTCCGTATTGTGGACAATCTCTGACGTGAAAACAGGAAACCTCTGGGACATCTTCTGCCGCGTCATCGACAACTACGGCGACATTGGCGTTTGCTGGCGCCTTGCAGCCGACCTCGCCTCGCGCGGTGAGCGGGTGCGTCTGTGGCTGGACGACGCCAGCGCGCTGACCTGGATGGCGCCCGACGGTTGCCCGGGCGTTACCGTGAAGGACTGGAACGGCGCACAGCAGACCACCGGTTTATCCATTGGCGATGTGCTGATCGAAGCCTTCGGTTGCGAAGTCGATGCCGGATTTCTTGCCGCTTTCGCGCAAAGTGCTGCGAATACCGGACGTCAGTGCGTCTGGCTCAACCTGGAGTACTTGAGCGCCGAAAAGTATGTTGAACGCTGCCACGGCCTGGCTTCTCCCGTGCTGGGCGGACAGGGTGTGGGGCTGCGCAAGTATTTTTTCTATCCTGGCTTCACGCCGGCTACCGGCGGTCTGCTGCGCGAGCCCGTTCTGGCTGCGCGCCAGGCAGCCTTCGATCGCGAAATCTGGCTGCGCCACCATGCCATCAGCGCTCAAGGCGAGCGCCTGATCTCGCTGTTCTGTTATGAGCCGCCGGAATTGCAGAGCTTATTGGAACAACTGGCGCTGGATGTGCAGCCAAGCCGCCTGCTGGTCACACCCGGGCGCGCCACCGCCGCAGTCCAGGCCTGCATCGCCCGCTTGAACGGCGAACACGCCAACTGGAACGCGCAGCAGCGGCTGGCGTTGACCTATTTGCCAACGCTCACCCAACTCGACTATGACTGTCTGCTCTGGTCCTGTGACCTGAACTTTGTCCGCGGCGAAGACTCGCTGGTGCGCGCCCTTTGGGCTGGAAAACCATTGATTTGGCAGATCTACCCTCAATCCGACAACGCGCACCAGGCCAAGCTGGAAGCTTTCCTTGACATGCTGGAGGCGTCACCCTCGCTGCGGACGTTTCACCAGGTCTGGAACGGTTTGAGCCTGGCCGCCCTGCCCGGCCTGAATCTGGTCGAATGGCAGCAAAGCATCGGTCGTGCCCGGGCGCGGCAACTGCATGACGACGATATTGTGACAAAGATCATCCGATTCGCACGTAAAAACCGTTAAAATTCAACGCTTTGCAATATTGACCGGAATCGCTTCGGGTCATGCAGTTCATGCCGCGAAAAGTGCGGCCAACCTTCACATCATCACTATGAAAACCGCTCAAGAAATTCGCGCCGGCAACGTCATCATGCACGGCAAAGACCCCATGGTTGTCCTGAAAACAGAATACAGCCGCGGCGGCCGCAACTCCGCGACTGTTCGCATGAAGCTCAAGAGCCTGATCGCCAACTTCGGTACTGAAGTCGTGTTCAAGGCCGACGACAAGATCGACCAGGTGATTCTGGACAAGAAAGAATGCACCTACTCCTATTTTGCCGACCCGATGTACGTCTGCATGGACAGCGAATTCAACCAATATGAAGTTGAAGCCGAAAACATGGGCGACTCCCTGAACTATCTGGAAGACGGCATGAGCGTTGAAGTCGTTTTCTACGACGGCAAGGCGATTTCGGTTGAACTGCCGACCAGCGTGGTACGCGAAATTACGTGGACTGAACCCGCCGTCAAAGGCGACACTTCTGGCAAGGTGCTCAAGCCAGCCAAGATTGCAACCGGTTTTGACGTTGGCGTGCCGATCTTCGTGGCACAGGGCGACAAGGTCGAAATCGACACCCGCACGGGCGAGTACAGAAAGCGCGTCTGAACGCCCCTGCAGCGGCCTGAGCAGCGGTTAGCCATTGCTCAGGTCTTGCGCTTCTTGCCCAGTCGGGACTCAGTGCCCTTGACGAGCCGTCCGATATTTTCGGCGTGTCGATAAATCAGCAGCAGTGACATGATGGACACCGACAGTAAAACGCCCTTGTTCAGATACCAGACCGAGCCATCGCCAAAAACATAATAGACCGGCGCCAGCACGGCGCAGGTCAACGATGCAAGTGAAGAATAGCGGAAGAAGTAGGCCATCAGGAGCCAACTGATACCGCTGGCCAGGCCCAGTATCCAGCTGAGACCCAAGAGCACCCCGCAGGCGGTGGCGACGCCCTTGCCGCCTGCAAATTTGAAGAACACCGGATACAGATGCCCGACAAAGGCGGCCAACCCGACGAGTGCCATCGTTCCCTCTTCCATGCCATAGGCTTTGCCATACCAGCGGACCAGCATCACTGGCAACCAACCCTTGGCGGCATCAAGCAGCAGCGTGACAACAGCCGCACCCTTGCTACCGGAACGCAGCACATTGGTGGCTCCCGGGTTCTTGCTGCCGAATGTGCGCGGGTCTTTCAGCCCCATCACCCGGCTGACGATCACGGCAAACGACAGCGACCCGATCAGGTAAGCCAGCACGGTCGCCAGCCACGGGAGTAATGGTTGCATAGCGTTCAAGTTAACCTCCTGCTGTAAGCCGCAGACGCGGACATGATGCTGCTATTTTGCCAGTCGGCGCCGGTGCCACAGCAAGCGCTCAATCGGTCAGTGCGCATTGCACAGCTTGCGCCGCCAGCAGCGCAACACAGACCTGCGGATCAAGCCCCACCAGATAGCCGCGCCGGCCACCGTTGATGAGGATCTTTGGCAACTCGAGAATCGTCGCCTCGATGTAGACCGGCATCTGCCGGCGCGTCGCAAACGGCGAAGTACCACCTACCAGATAACCACTGTGCCGATTCGCAACCTCCGGCAGGCAGGGTTCCACCGACTTGGCGCCAATCTGGCGCGCCAGGTTCTTGGTGGAGACCTTGCAGTTGCCGTGCATCAACACCAACAAGGGCTTGGCGTCCTGGTCCTGCATGACCAGCGTCTTGACCACCATGAAGGGATCAAAGCCCAGCACCTCGGCGCTGTGCAGCGCACCGCCATGCTCCAGGTACTCATAGGGATGCTCGGTGAACGCTACCTTGTGCGCCTTGAGCATCTGGGTGGCCGGCGTCAGGCTGATGTGCTTGGCCATCGCAACTTCTCCCGTTCCTGTTCCTGCAGTCGCAGTACACGGCGCTGCACCTTGCCGGTGGTCGTCATGGGCAGCGCCTCGATAAACTCAATCTCCTTGGGGTACTCGTAGGGCGCCAGCTTCTCCTTCACGTGGGCCTGCAACTGCACCACCAGATCGGCCTCGAAAGCAGCGTTGGCACCGGGACGAAAATCGTTGGCTGCAACAAAGTCGGCAGCGAGCACCACATAAGCCTTGACCACCGCACCGCGCTCCCGGTCCGGCTTGGGCACCACCGCGGCGTTGGCTACGGCCGGATGCTTGACCAGACAGTTCTCGATCTCGCCCGGTCCGATGCGGTAGCCCGAAGACTTGAACACATCGTCAGAGCGCCCCTGGTACCAGAGATAACCGTCGGCATCACGCAGCGCCAGGTCGCCGGTACGACACCAGTCGCCGGTGAACTTGTCCTGCGTCGCTGCCTCGTTCTTCCAGTAGCCCAAAAAGAAGATCGGGTCACTCTGGCCATGCACATCGAAGCGGTTCAGCGCCACATCGCCAGCAATGCCTACCGGGCACTCCTCGCCCGACTCATCAATCACGGCAACACGATGCCCCGGATAACCCTTGCCCATGCTGCCCGGTTTGGCTGGCCACTGTGCCGAACAATTGCCGACAATATAGTTAATTTCGGTCTGGCCAAACATCTCGTTGACCGTGATGCCAAGTTGCGACTGGCAGTAGTCAAAAACCGCATCCCCGACCGCCTCACCGGCACTCATGATGGCTTGCAGCTTGAGGCCGAACTGCTGGCGCACGCTGCAGCCGGCACTGCCAGGGTAAGCCTTCATCATGGCCTTGAGCGCCGTGGGAAAAAGAAAACTGTGCGTGACGCCGAATTTCTGCATCAGGCTCATGGCCTGCTGGGGGCTGAAGCGCCCGCTGAAACCTACAATGGGGCGGCCAAAGTACAGTGTCGGCAGCAGCGCATCCATCAGCCCACCGGTCCAGGCCCAGTCGGCCGGCGACCAGAAAATTGCCTGCGTCTCCCGGTTGTCACGACCGTTGAAGCCGAACCAGTTCTGGCTGCAGACAAAGCCCGTGAGATTGCCTATCAGTGCCCGGTGCGGGATCAAGGCACCCTTGGGGTTGCCGGTGGTTCCACTGGTGTAGATCAGCACCGCAGGGGCGTTGGCGCGCGTCTCCAGCGGGGTGAAGCTGGGACTTGCCTGTGCCAGCAGTTTGCCGTAATCCAGGCCGGCTTGTGCAGCGGCTGCGCCCACGCCGAGCACGCGGCGCAGCGCCTGGCAGCGCTCACGCGCGGCCATGACGTTCTCGATCGAACTCTCATCGCAGATCGCCAGTACGGCCTCACCGTCCTGCAGCCGGTACTCGATGGCCTCCGGGCCAAACAGCATGGACAGCGGCATCGCCACTGCGCCCATCTGCAGCACCGCCATGTAGGCCACGGCTGTCTCGAAGCGCTGCGGCATCACGATCGCCACACGATCGCCCGGGTGCACGCCAAGCGCGAACAAAACCTGCGACAGACGGTTCGCCTGCTGCTGCAATTCAAGGTAGCTGCAAGAGGTGCTTGCGCCGTCGGCATCGGTGGCATAAATCGCCACCCGGCTCGCGGCGTCGGGCAAAGCTGCCCAGCGACCGCAGCACACCTGCGCGATATTGAATTGCTCCGGCACCAGCCACTCAAAACCGGCATGCAGACGCTCATAATTGTCCGGCACGCCGGACTGCAGTTTGTCGCTATCTTGACTGACGCTCACCTTGTGCCTCCGTATCATGCTGCAAATGTACCAAGCCCAACGAATTTCCCATAGCGAGTTTGTCCCTATACGCAATTTGCAGTACCACGTGCAGGTCTGGGGAGAACCAAGGCCGGGTAGCGCGCCCTGGGTCATGGTGCACGGCTGGATGGACGTTGCAGCCAGCTACCAGTTTGTGGTCGACGCCCTGAGCCACGAGCATTACGTCATTGCCCCCGACTGGCGCGGCTATGGGCGCACACCCGGTCACGCTGGCGCGGGCTCTGGCGTGGACAACTTCTGGTTTCCAGACTACCTGGCTGATCTGGACTTTCTGCTGGACCACTACGCACCGGACACGCAGGTCAACCTGATCGGCCATAGCATGGGCGGCAACATCGCCATGCTGTACGCTGGCGTGCGCCCGGAGCGCATCCGGCGCCTAGTCAACCTCG
>CAIYGK010000379.1 GCA_903925725.1 uncultured beta proteobacterium
CACGCTGCGCCTCATGAACAATTCGCGCATGAATGATGTCCAGGCTCGATACTCCCAGCACCTCCCGGCATAGCCGGGACAATTGCCCCGGCGTAATCCCCAGGTTTTCGGCGTAGGCCGTAATCGGCAGGTGCTTTTTGTAACTTTCATCAACCATGGTTCGAAACTTTTCCAGCTGCGCAGTCTTGCGTGAAATTGGATTGCTTGATACAGCAGAATCACCGGCGCTGGACAGTCGGGCCATGTGAACACAAACAGCAGCGAGCAACGCCATGCCTGCGGTGAGCTGCCCAACGGACTGGATTCTGGCTTCGCGTTCGATTGCAAGGAACAGGGGCATAAGCGATTCGCCGTACTGGCTGGCATCATCCATTGCGATGGCGGCCGGTTTGCGAATCAGGGCAATCAGCTCCGGATTGGACACGCCCAACAGGGACTCCACCGGACGTTGCGCCGCTGTGACGGCGGGACCGTTCACGTCTTCTGCAAAATTGAATCCATGCACGGTTTGTGCAGGAATCCAGATTAGACATGGCGCCCGCATATGAATCTTGGCGTGGTCGAGTAGGACCTCGCCAGAACCTTCGGTCATGTACAGGATCTGGAGGAGTGCATCGTGCTTGTGCGGCCGTATGGTCCAGTTGTAGGGCCGGGATCGCTGCGGAATCCACTCAAAGTCAAAAAGACTTTTCCAGCCAGGCTGGGGCTGCACGCCGTAGAGGGAATAGTTCGGGATAACCCTCGTCGTCATATTCTGTCTTCACACATCGTGCACGAATTGTCTGGTTCTTCGCCTGAATCGTCAAGCCAGGGTCGGGCCGATGAACAAACAATCTCTCATCGATTCTTGACGGGGGCTTGATGAAATCCTTGCGCGTTTTAGTTACCGGAGCCAGCCGGGGGATTGGCCGCTCCACTTGTTTTCGTTTGGCCCGCCAGGGTTGCCGGATCGCTGCCTGCGCCTCGGCCCATGCTGACGAACTCCAGCAGGTGGTGGACGAAGCAACACGCCTGGGCGGCCATGTGGTTCCGCTGATTGGTGATCTGACTGACCCTGCCACACCACAGATGCTGGTCACCCGATCGCTTGAAGAACTGGGTGGTCTCGATGCCGTGGTCTCAAACGCAGGGGTGTCCCGTCCATCGACCTTGGCGACACTGTCCCTGGAAGACTGGGACTACCTACTGTGCGTCAACACGCGGGCGCCCTGGCTGCTGGCCAAGGCAGCCTATCCAGCCTTGCAGGCCAGCCGCGGCAGCTTCGTGGCTGTCGCGTCGATGTCGGGCGTGCAGCCGTACCCGGGCATGGGTGCCTACAGCCCGAGCAAGGCCGCCTTGCTGATGCTCGTGCGCACCCTGGCGCAGGAGTGGGCACAGGACGGCATTCGCGTCAACGCCGTCTCGCCGGGGTTAATTCATACCTCGCTGACGGCCAGGATTTACGCCCACGAGCCAACCAAAGCGGCGCGCGAGCTCTTGGTTCCGACGCACCGCATCGGCAACCCAGATGTCGATATTGCCGGCGTGGTGGCGTTTCTCATCGGACCCGATGCGACCTACATGACCGGACAAAACCTGCTTGCCGATGGTGGACTGCTTGACGCCGCGCAAGGACTCATTGCGGGGCGACCCGCCTCAGAACGATAGGCACCATCATGATAGAACTCAGACCTGCATCGGCTTTTATGCAGCGTTACCACCAGGCCGGCTACTGGCAGGACCGCTCGCTGGCCCAATGGATTTCCGACAGCGCCGCGCGCTACGCCGACAAGATTGCGGTGCAGGACGCATCGGGTCATTCCATCAGCTACCGGGAGCTGGACGACAAGGCTGCACGGTTTGCGACTTTCCTTCAGGCACAGGGGGTGGGACCGGGCGACGTGGTCACCATGCACCTGCCCAACTGGTGGCAGACCGCCGTCGTGACCTTTGCCACCCTGAAGCTGGGCGCAGTGATCAACCCGCTGCCTCCGACCTACGGCTGGAAAGACCTGGCTTTCATCATGAACAAGAGCCAGTCGCAGGCGGTCGTTGTTCCGGGGCGCTTTCGCAGTGTGGACTACACCGAGAGCCTAGTGCGCATCCGGACCGAGCTGAACATCGCGCCTGCCATCGTAGTCATTGGCACCGGCAAGGTCGCCGTCGGTACAACTTTCGCAGACGCCCTGCGCAGCGCGCCACTCCTGCAGGCAAGCCTTGCCACGCCGGAGGAGCCCTGTCTATTGTTGTTCACCTCCGGCTCGGAATCCAAGCCAAAGGGTGTGGTGCACACCCACAACACAGCGATCTACGGTGAGAGCGCGCTCGCAGGCACGCTGCAACTCGGCAGTGAGGACGTGTGCTTCATGGCGTCTCCGGTGACGCATACCAGTGGCTTCATGCATGGCATCCTGATGACGCTGATGACCGGTGCCACTGTATCCCTGCTCGATGTTTTCAAGGGCGACACAGCGGTGGAGCAGATGATTTCCGCTCGCGCAACTTGGACCATGGGGGCCACCCCATTTCTGAACGATGTCGTGGAGAGCATGGAAAGGAGCGGCAAGCGCCTGCCTCACCTGCGCTACTTCCTGTGCGGCGGCGCTCCCATCCCCGAGGTGATCGTACGACGGGCGCAAAAAGTCGGTATGCGCGTGTTGAGCATTTATGGTTCCACTGAAAGCCCTCCTCACACGGTGACCTGGCCCAGCGATCCGATCGAGGCGGCTTGGCAGGCCGATGGCCGTGCCTTGCCTGGCATTGAGGTCTGTGCTGCCGATGAAGAGGGGAATATCCTGCCTGCGGGTCTGCAGGGTGAACAGTGGTCGCGCGGCCCCCACGCTTTCATTGGCTACCTGGGTGAGCCCGAGCTGACGGCCCGTGCGCTCGACTCGAAGGGCTGGTATCACTCCGGAGATCTGGCCACGGTGGGCGCTGATGGATCGGTGCGCATTGTCGGGCGCATCAAGGACATGATCATCCGCGGCGGGCAGAACATTTCAGCCCGCGAAGTTGAAGACATCCTGCTGGAGCACCCGGCCTGCCAGTCAGTGGCAGTCATCGGTATTCCCGACGAGCGGCTGGGTGAGCTCGGTTGCGCAGTCGTCGTCTGCCATCCGGGCAAGACGCTGGCCTTCGAGGACATGAAGCAATTCCTCATTGACCGTGGTGTGGCGCGCTTCAAGCTGCCGGAACACCTGGTTTTGCGCGATGCGCTGCCCGCCACGCCCAGCGGAAAAATCCAGAAATTCAGACTGCGCGAAGAACTCAAAAGCTTGTCTGGTGTGCCAGCTCACGCTTGAGGTTCGCGCCTTTGATGCACCGCGCCGTGAATCGCGCCCTTGAGACAGCCGTTATGTTCAAAGGCCTGCCCATGACGTTCTGGCGATCGAAGCAGGCCGTAGGCATCGCGCTGATCGTGCTTGCGGCGCTGTCGTTCGCCAGCCTCGACACCACCATCAAGCATGTATCCAAGATGGTTCCGGTGCTGATGCTGCTGTGGTTTCGCTATGTGTTCCAGGTCGTTACAACACTGGCCCTGCGCTATCCGGTGCAAAAGGGGAGTTTGTTGCGAACGCGAAATCCCCGCTTTCAGGTTTTGCGCGGGGTGTTGCTGTTGGTCACCACGGCTTTCTCTTTCTTTGGCGTGCAGTACTTGCCACTGGGTGAATTCACCGCCATGATGATGCTGTCCCCGCTGGTCGCAACTGCCCTGTCGGCCTGGTTTCTCAAAACCCCCGTCGCTCGCGTGCGCTGGCTGCTGATGTTTGGCGGACTTGCAGGCGTCTTGTTGGTCGTTCGTCCCGGTGGGCAGGTGTTTGGCTGGGCCCTGGTGTTTCCGACCGGTCTGGTCATCACCTATTCGTGGTTTCAGGTGCTGACGAGCCGCCTAAGCGGCGAGGAAGATCCTTACACGACACACTTCTACACCGGTCTTGTGGGGGCCATGATGATGAGCCCGGTCATGCTCTTCACCAGCTGGCAGGCCGATGCCCTGTGGAGCCATTGGCACTGGTTTCTGCTGGTCGGTTTGTTGGGGACTTTCGGGCACCTGATGCTGATCCGTGCCTATATGCGTGCCGTGGCCCCCGTGTTGACACCCTATTTGTACACCCAGATTGGGTTTGCTACTCTAGGCGGGTGGCTAGTGTTCCAGCACACTCCCGATTCATATGCTTGGATGGGCATTGCGATCATTGTGGCCAGCGGCGTGGGCAACACGCTGCAATCTATGCACGAATTTGCCAGAAATTCGCAGCTAACGCACTCTGCAAAGCCCATATCCGGGCACTCCAGAGGCAAAGCACCCTGACGATATGCAGCGCCAGGAGGCTGTGTCAGCAAGCAGGTGAGATCACGGTTAAACGTCAACCTATTTCCTTAACTTTACATTCCACTCCGAACTGTTTTCTTGAACATTTTCCCCATGATTTCAATTTATAGGGGAAAACACTTAGTCTATTTAAAGGAATTTTCTCGATTCAGCTCTTGCCAAAAACAATTTAGGGCAATACATTGTCGTACTTCGTGTTCTTATGCTTTAGTGACCCTTTGCCGTGACCCAATGATCAGACGAGACCGCCGATGAATTGCCACACTGTCCCAAATCCGCCGCTTTGTCCGGCAAATGCCCTCAATCGACCTATGTTGATTTGCGGCACATCCAGACCTGTCTGCTTAGGGAAAACACCGATCATGTCGCGCACGAAACGTCCTATTGCAAGCCGGATTTGTCGCTCGATTGCTGGCCTGGAATCGCAAAATTCGGCTGCCTTTGACACAAGTCGATTCAGCACTTCCATCCTATCGAGGAGACACCATTGCAAGAGCCAGTGAACATGGTGGCGATCGTCACCGGAGCAGCCAAGGGCATTGGCTGGTCAGTGGCGCAATGCCTGGCAGGGGTGGGCTACCACGTGGCCATTCTGGACCTCGACGCTGAGATGGCGGTGGCGCGGGCTTGCGAACTGGGTTCGAGAAACATTGGATTGGCCTGTGACGTCTCCTCCGAGTCCAGCGTGGCGGTTGCGGTGCAGGCGGTGCTTGCAGCTTTCGGACAAGTCGACGTGCTGGTGAATAGCGCCGGCATCGCCGACCAGATCGGAGCCACCATCGCGCAGAATGTAGAAGCATTTGACCGCGTACTGGCCGTCCACC
>CAIYGK010000380.1 GCA_903925725.1 uncultured beta proteobacterium
ACTTGAGCCAGGCGCCGATCTCGTGTGTCGTCGCCTCATCGAGTGAAGCGTCGGCACCGTAGTGCTTGCCCAGCGTGCCCATCAGGCGCTGCCAGGAGGCCGCCGGCAGCATGCCAGGTGGGTAGGCGATGTGGCAGGCCGCGCATTCCTGCTGGTACTTGGCGAATGGCGCCACGCCGGCAGAACTGGACGCGCCATGGGCCGCACCCAGACAGCTTGCCGCCAGCAGGCACATCCGTGCCGCTTGTTTGAACGTGAAATAGAACATCAGGTATTACCGAAAAAATGAAATGGTGTCAGCGTTTGAGGGTCAGCAGCCAGGCCAGAACGTCTGCCTTTTCGCCCGCTGTGCATTCGCGGCCCATGACGTCGTTGCAGTTGCGGCGAAACCACTTCTCCGTTTTGGCAGTGTCGGCAAAGCGCTCCGGGTTAAAGGCGGGCGCCATCGGCGCGATCGCCTTGCCGGTACTGGCGTGTTTGCCTTCCACTGTGGGTGTGGCGGTATGGCAGGAAGAGCAGCTCCATTCCTTGCCGTGCTTGCTGGTGAACAGGGTTTGTCCACGCGCCGCCTGGGCCGGTACGCCAGCCTGCGCCGTGTAGGCAGCGAGCTGTTCGGAGGCGGTGATGGCGTGGGCCGGGGAGCAAAGCGCTGCAGTGAGCATGGCGCCCGCACCAATGAAAGTAGAAAGTTTCATGACGATTCCTAAGGAAGCGCCAACGATAACCAGGCTTGATTAAGCTTTTCTTAAATGCACTGTTTCAGGCCAGGCCGCGCACTACTTCCATCGCCTGCTCGACGCGCTCTACCGCGTGAATGGTCAGGCCTTCAATCGCCTTCTTGGGTGCGTTGGCCTTGGGTACCACGGCGACAGAGAAGCCGAGCTTGGCGGCTTCCTTCAAGCGTTCCTGGCCGCGTGGCGCTGGCCGCACTTCGCCAGCCAGGCCGACTTCGCCAAAGGCAAAAAAGCCCTTGGGCAGCGGCTTGCCGCGCAGGCTTGAGGTGATCGCCAGCAGCACTGCCAGGTCGGAAGCGGGCTCGCTGATGCGCACGCCGCCGACTGCATTGACAAAGACATCCTGATCCATGCAGGCGACACCGGCGTGGCGGTGCAGCACGGCCAGCAGCATCGCCAGGCGGTCCCGGTCCAGTCCCACGGACAAGCGTCTGGGTGACGGACCCCCACTGTCCACCAGGGCCTGTATTTCCACCAGCATCGGTCGCGTGCCTTCGAGCGTAACCATGACGCAACTGCCGGGCACCGGCTCGCTGTGCTGACTCAGGAAGATCGCGCTCGGGTTCGAGACGCCCTTGAGGCCTTTTTCGGTCATGGCAAAGACGCCAATCTCGTTGACCGCGCCAAAGCGGTTTTTGATGGCGCGCACCAATCGAAAGCTGCTGTGGGTGTCGCCCTCAAAGTAGAGCACGGTGTCCACCATATGCTCCAGCACGCGCGGCCCGGCCAGCGCGCCGTCCTTGGTGACGTGGCCGACCAGCACGATACTGACACCACTCGCCTTGGCGGCACGAGTCAGGTGGGCCGCGCATTCACGCACCTGCGCCACCGAGCCGGGCGCCGAAGTGAGCTGGTCGGAGTACACGGTTTGTATAGAGTCGATCACCGCGATGTCGGGCTGCGTCGCCTCCAGCGTTGCCAGAATCCGCTCCAGCTGAATTTCTGCCAACACCTTGACCTGGCTGTTGTTCAGGCCCAGGCGACGCGAGCGCAGCGCCACCTGAGCGCCGCTTTCCTCGCCCGTGACATAGAGCGTGTTCTGACCGCTGCGCTGCAGTGAATCGAGCGCCTGCAGCAGCAGCGTTGATTTGCCGATTCCGGGGTCGCCGCCAATTAGCACCACACCGCCTTCCACCATACCGCCGCCCAGCACGCGGTCAAGTTCCTCATGCCCGGTGGGCGTACGCGCCATGTCCACCGCGTCAATGTCGCCCAGCGTTGCAACTTCAGCCGTTTTAGCGAGCGAGGCAAAACGGTTCTTCGCCGGAGCTGTGCTTTCGGGAAGCGACTCCACGAGCGTGTTCCAGGCGTTGCAACTCGGGCACTTGCCCAGCCACTTGGGACTGGTACCGCCGCAGTCGGAGCAGACGTAAACCGTTTTTTCCTTGGCCATGTCAGCTGTTGATCAGGCCACTGACGACATGACCGGAGG
This sequence comes from uncultured beta proteobacterium, assembly GCA_903925725.1. Taxonomy (GTDB): domain Bacteria; phylum Pseudomonadota; class Gammaproteobacteria; order Burkholderiales; family Burkholderiaceae_C; genus Rhodoferax. The sequence continues at coordinate 2,167 of CAIYGK010000380.1, forward strand.
GTACGTGCATGGAGGCAGAGGCCACGTGGCCGGTCTGGTCGTCAAAAAAGAAGTCCGGCTCGAACTCGCGCAGGAATTCGCCTTTGGGCAGACCGCCCAGGAACATGGCCTCGTCAACCTCGATATTCCAGTCCATCAGGGTGCGGATGGCGCGCTCGTGGGCCGGCGCGCTGCGTGCCGTCACCAGCGCCGTGCGCAGACGCATGGTTGGCGTGCTCTCCTTTTGCAGGCGCTTGAGTGCGTCCAGCAGCGGCTTGAAGGGGCCGGCCAGCAGCGGCTGCAACATTTTGTCCTGCTCGTGTTTCTGGAAGGCCCGCAGCCCTTCGGCCTGGTAGACGCGCTCGGCCTCGTCGCTGAACAGCACGGCGTCGCCATCAAAAGCAATCCGCACTTCGCAGGGGTAAGCGTCGCCGGCATGTGCCGATTGAGGATAGACCTGTGCCGCCGGCACACCGGCGTCCAGTGCGGCACGCACATCGCTCAAATGGGTGCTCAGGAAGAGATTGGCGTGCAGGGGCTTGAGGTAGCGCCAGGGCGCCTGGCCGCGCGTGAAGCTGCCGCGCTCGATCAGCAAGCCGTAGTGCTGGGCCGAACGAAACACGCGCATGCCCGAAACCGGGTCGTTGCGCGACAGGATCACCACTTCCACACGCCGCGTCGCCGCATCTGCTGGCGTTTGATTGAAGGCCAGCAGCTTCTTCACCAGTGAAAACGCGACGCCGGGTTTGGCTGGCGTGTCCAGTCTTTGCAGTTGCAAGGCCATGTAAGCGCGGTCGTCGCTCTGCTCGAAGACCAGGTTTTCTTCCTCGAAGTCAAACAGGGCGCGGCTCGAGATCGCCACCACCAGTTTGCCGTCCAGGGAGGTGCTCATGATTGCAGGAACATCCGGTAAACCGGGTTGCTGGTTTCTTCCACGCAGGGGTAGCCCAGTGTTTTCAGGAACTTGTTGAAGGCAGCGTCGTCGGACTTCGGTACCTGCAGCCCGACCAGAATGCGACCATAGTCTGC
>CAIYGK010000381.1 GCA_903925725.1 uncultured beta proteobacterium
ACGATGCTGGCGTTCCAGGCACCCCCCGCAGCGGTGCACGCGCCCGTTACCCAGAACGGAAATATCGCCGGCAGGATCAGGGTGTGCCACAGTTTCCAGCGTCGCAATCCGTAAATGCTGGCGACTTCCTTCATCTCGTTGGGGATCGCCATGGCACCGGCAATCACATTGAAGAGGATGTACCACTGCGTCCCCATCGCAATCAGCAGAATGCTGCCCCAGTTCATCGAAGTGTGGGTGGCTACAAACAGCCCCACCACGATGGGGAAGGTCATGTTCACCGGAAACGAGGCTCCGATTTGCGCCAAGGGCTGGGCAAATCGCGCCACCTTGGGATGGAACCCAATCCAGACGCCCACGGGGGTCCAGATGAGTGTCGCAAGCACCGTCATTGCCAGCACTCGCAGCAAAGTCAGGAAGCCAAGCCAGACAATGTGAGCGACCATGCCTGCGGTGAGTGCCCCATGCATGGCTGCGACGGCCGAAATCACACCATCGATAGCCTCGTAACCCAGGACGGCAGCCAGCACCCCTCCGCCAACGCGAAGTGGCCAATTGACTGCAGCCGGCCTGGCCCGCTTGCGCGGCAGGTCGATCCGACCGATGGTTTGAGCCAGCACATCCTGCAAAGGTTGCCTGACCTTCATGTCAAGCCAGGTAAACAGGTAGGTGCGACGCAGCAGGTTGTAGACCCATGACGTTGGAGGCAGTGCGGATTCGGTGAGTTCTATCTTGAATTTGTCTGCCCACACCAGGAGCGGCCGCCAGATCAGCTGGTCACTCAGCAGGATCAGGAAGAGCATCGCGAAAACGGCGAGCAGCGCAGCGTGGTTGTCGCCTTTTTCGATGGCGCTGGCCATATAGGAGCCCAGTCCCGGCAACTTGATGTCCTTGTTCATGACACTGATAGCTTCGCTCTGCGCGACGAAGAACCAGCCGCCGCCAAATGACATCATTGAATTCCAGATCAGACTGTGCGCAGCGGCGGGCAACTCCACGGTACGGAAGCGTTGCCAGCGTGTCAGGCCGTAGGTCGAAGCTGCCTCCTGCATGTCACTGGGGATCGTCACCATCGAATGGTAAAAACCAAAGGCCATGTTCCAGACCTGACCGGTAAATATGGCAAAGATGGCGGCACATTCCACGCCGAGCAGGCTGCCAGGAAACAAGGCCATGAAACCGGCTACGGTGGCCGACAGAAAACCCAGCACCGGCACCGACTGCAGGACATCAAGGGCCGGCAGGATGACCGCTCTCGCCAACGTATTCCTGGCGGCCACATAGCCCAGTGCAATGGCGAAGAACAAGGAGAAGGAGAACGCAATCCACATGCGCAGCAGGGTGCGCCCGGCATAGTAGGGGATCTGGCTGGTTGAAAAATCCGCTTCTACAACGGCTGCCGGATTGAATGCGACCAGCATGCCGCGACCAAAGTGCATGAAACTCCAGAGCACACCAAACAGGCTCAGCAGCACCAGGCCATCGACCCACGAAAATCCCGGTTGCTGGTTGCCTATTGCCAATTGCGGGGAGGTGCTTTTCATGAACCGCCGATTGTGCTACTTTAATGTGACAAGCAGCCTTCCAGCTGGCGCCGGCACTGAATGGGATCAAGGCGCCCGGCAGGCGTCGCCGCCAGGCAATTGGCAATTCATATGGCAATGAGGGGCTTTCGGCTGCACCGTCAAGTCACGTTGCCAATCATGCTTCCCCGTTGGCTTGCCGCTTGAGCCATCGCATCATGCCGCCAATGACCGGCAGCTTTTCGTACAGCTCTTCGGCTGCATCCCAATAGTCACGGTGCAGTGTGATGCGTCCGGCTTCGTCGAGCACCAGGTGCGATCCACCCAGGATGCACTGCTCCTGACCCGCCTTGAAGCGCCGGAAACAGAAGTGGAACTCCCAGGTCAGAAAGCATTGCGAGCCTTGCACAATCTGCCCGGTGATGAGAAAACGCGGGTTCTCAAGAGCGACATACATGTGCCTGAAGATGCGCTGAATTTCAGGCAGTCCGATCACGTCGTTGAAGGGATCCTTGAAGCGCGCGTCAGGGGCGTAAAGCAAATCCAGCGCATCCACGGAGGCGGGGCTCAGGGTCTGGAAGGTCCGGACAATGCGGTCAATGGCGTCGGTCATGGTTCTCTCAAGCCTGCTTCAGTCGCTGCGTGGCGGCAAAAAAGGCGCTGTAGGGTAGCAGTTGCAGGATTTTCATCCAGCGCGTGAAGCGCTTGGGAAAGTGAATTTCGAACTCGCCCTGCGCCCAGCCCTGCAGAATTTCCTGCGCTGCCTGGTCCGGGCTGATGAGGGCGGGCATGGCAAATTCGTTTTGCGCGGTTAATGGGGTATCAACAAAACCGGGATTAATGAGTGACACTCCCAGCCCCTTCGCATGCAGGTCAAGGTACAGGGTCTCGGTTAGATTGATGAGTGCGGCCTTGGTCGGTCCATAGGCAAGGCTTTGAGGCAAACCGCGGTAACCGGCCACGCTGCCCATCAGGCTGATGTGCCCGCGCTGACCAGTGCGCGCATCGGGCGCCTGCGCCAGCATGAGAGGCACCACCGCATCAAGCAAATTCAGCGCGCCCAGGTAGTTGATCTGGTTGTGGCGCAGCATGTCAGGCAGATCGATGCAGGTCGCGTTCATGGCGTGGTAGTGGCCGGCGCAGTACAGCACGCAGTCGAGCCGGCCACGCGCAGTCAGTGTTTGCGTCGCAGCCTGCAGCGCTGCTGCGTCGGTGACGTCCAGCGGCAGCGCGGTGGAGCCGGGGTGGGCTTCAACAAAGGCATTGAGCGCCGCGACGTTGCGGGCCGACACCACCACCGTGGCGCCGCGCGCGTGCAGGGCCGACGCGGTGGCGCGGCCAATGCCGGTGGACGCGCCCACCAGCCACACGGTGCGATCGTGCCAGTCCACCATGCGGGGGTTCAGTGCCATTGCAATCCCTTACCGCTTGGAGAAGGACAGCGTGACTTCGCCCAGACCGACGCCCCACTTGCGCATGGCAGCCTTGTTGAGCATGACCTTGTCGTTCATCAGGTACATCCAGTCGTCAAACTGCACCTCGATCACGCGGCCGTCCACCGGCAGCGCCATCGTGTAGGTCCAGTTGAATGCATTGCCGCTTTGCTGACCCTCGGCAGTGCCCACGACGTCATCGGCCCGCCCGGTGTAGCGGCCGTTCGCGTGGCGCGTGAGGCGCCAGATGCGCCGCTGGGTGCTGCCGTCCGAATAGCTGAAGGCTTCGTCCAGCGTACCGGCGTCGCCTTGCCAGCTGCAGTTCATCACCACCGTGAAGCGTTTG
>CAIYGK010000382.1 GCA_903925725.1 uncultured beta proteobacterium
AGGTGGATGGTGTTGCCCTTGGGCGAGACACCCAGCTTCTTGTCGCCAATCCAGGTGAGGGGCCGCAGGTAGCAAGATTCGAGATTGTTCTCGCGGACCACGGCCTTTTGTGCTTCGTTGACCTGCTCCTTGGTGAACGGGATGTTCATGCGCAGGATCTTGGCGCTGTTGAACAGCCGATCTGTGTGTTCTTCAAGGCGGAAGATGGCCGTGCCATTGACCGTGTTGTAGGCGCGCACGCCTTCAAATGCGCCGCAGCCGTAATGCAAGGTATGGGTCAGAACGTGGATCTTGGCGTCACGCCATTCGACCATCTGGCCGTCCATCCAGATTTTGCCGTCGCGGTCCGACATGGAGGGGAGAATTGGACTCATCGGTATTTCCTTGTGAAGAGGTTCCTGCATGCAAAAGCAGATTTTACGAGGCTTGGCCGCAGTCGGACAACGGCGTTTCGGTCTCGCCCGGTGCAGGGCGATGCAATTGCCATTTTCTCAGCTTGCCGTAGTGAAACTCGCAGCTGACATGGGACTGCGTTTCATCGGTCCACCGAAAAACTTCGGGCTGCGCATCCTTGACGCTTTGAAGTGCTCCCAGCGCCTTGGTCATGGCCACCACGTGCAGCAGGCTGACACCGGGCTTGAGTTTGGCATTGAGCATGACGGCGCTATCGACATAGCCTATGGGTCGATTCGCGGCGCGTTTGAGTACCTGCATCAGCCTGGTGAAATGCAAGAGCAGCCACATCACCAGCAAGCCACTGGCGATGGCAACGCCGGGCCAGCCATAGGAGCTGTAGGCAGTCATCACGCCGGCAACAGCGACAACCGGTAGAAGAATCTTCTGAAAATCCATGGCCGGATTCTGACCGATGTCACGGGTTGGCAAAGCAGGTTCAAGGCCTGGCGTCCACAGGCCAGCGCATGGCCACCGCCAGTCCCCCCAGCGACTTCGAACGACTCACTTGCACCTGCACGCCGAAGACGTCGGCGATTCTTCGGACAATCGACCAACCCAGTCCACTGCCGGGCTGCTGGCTACCCAGGACGCGAAAGAAACGCTCTCCCAGGCGCGCCATTTCGGGCTCGCTCATGCCGGCTCCGCTGTCTTGCACGCGCAACACGGCTTGCCCGGACTCGTTGGCAACGTTCAGCAGGATGCGGGCGCCGTTCGGGCTGTAACGAATGGCGTTGTCAATCAGGTTGCGCACCATCACGCCAATCAGCATCTCGTCACCCGCCACGGCACAGGGTGCATTTGCAACGAGCTCCAGCGTCTGATGTCGCTCCAGGGCAGCGCTGCCCAAGTCGGCTGCCACACGACGCGCGGTCGCACTCAAATCAAGGTTCGCCGTAGTCGGTGCTGCGGTCGCTTCGAGCCGCGCCAGTGTCAGCAACTGTTCGACCAGTCGGGTGGCGCGATCGCAGCCGGCCAGCGTCGCTTGCAGCGCGTGCTCGCGCTGCGCCACGTCGTCCATCGCACCCATGGCCACCTGGGCTTGCGCCCGAATGCCGGCAATCGGTGTTCGCAGTTCGTGCGCCGCATCCGCCGTAAAACGCCTCTCGGAAACCACCATCTGCGCGATTCGGTCAAACAGGGCGTTGAGAGATTGCACCATTGGTTTCATCTCCGACGGCAGATCGTCAATCTGCAGCGGCTCCAGGGCTTGCGGGCGGCGCTGGCCCAGCAATTGACTGAGTTGGCGCAGAGGCAGGAGCCCCTGCCTCACCGACCACCAGCCCACCAGTGCCAGCAGGGGCAGGGCGAAGGCCAGTGGCACCAGAACACCCTGCAAGACGGCCAGCAGGATGGCGTCGCGCGACTCGGTGTGTTCGCCTACCAGAACCAGTACATCCTGTTCGGCGCCAACCGTCGAGAACACGCGCCAGAGTTGACCGTCACCGAGGCGCTCGGTTGAAAAGCCCGGCCCATGGCTTGAAATTGGAGACGTGCCGGCATTGGCCGAACGCAACACCAGGCGCCCCTCGTGAAACACCTGAAAAATGACCTTGGGTGCGTACTTGTGCAGCGAAGGCGCGTCTTCAACGCTGTCATGGTCGGTCTCGCCGGACTGTGGCATGACCAGCAATGCAGCTGCCTGCGCCAGATGGCCGTCAAGCAATTCATCGAGCTCATGGCGCACGTCAAACCAGGTCAGCAGTACGGTGCCAAGCCAGACCGCCGTCAGCAGCACCAGCAAGGGCACCAGCAGGCGAGTTTGGAGCGACTTCAAGCGTCGAACCGAATTCATTTGGAGTCCTGCGATCGCGCCACGGTGTAGCCAATGCCGCGCACCGTCTGAATCAACTCTGGCTGCAGCTTGCGTCGCAGGTGATGGATGTGCACTTCAATCGCATTGCTGTCGACCTCATAACCCCAGCTGTAAAGTTTTTGCTCCAGTTGCTCGCGGGACATGACACGTCCGGCGCTGAGCATCAGGGCATAAAGCAAATCAAATTCCCGGGTTGACAAGGGCACTGCTTCGCCATTGAGTGTCACCTGCCGCGCGGAAGGGTCGAGCGATACGGCGCCGCAGCGCAGCACGTCCTGTAACTGGCCGTGCGAACGGCGCACCAGGGAGCGCAATCGGGCGCCGAGTTCATGCAGGTCGACCGGTTTGACCACGTAGTCGTCAGCCCCCAGATCCAGACCGCGGATGCGATCCGGTACCGCGTCGCGCGCCGTCAGCACCAAGACCGGCGTGCCGATCTTTCGTTGGCGCAGGGATTGCAGGACGTCAATTCCGTCTTTCACGGGCAAGCCCAGATCCAGCACCGCGGCTGCGTAGTCGCCGGAGGCTATCTCGCGTTCCGCGGCGCCACCGTCGCGCACCCAATCCACCTGAAAGCCGAGCTGGCGCAGGCCCGCGCGCAAGCCGTCACCCAACATGGCATCGTCTTCAGCCAGCAAAACGCGCATCAGCAATCTCCGCTTTTCTCCAACTCGACATCATGCCTGCAAAAACCGCGGGATCGGTCCTCACTTCGGGATCCTGATGTCGCGTTCGCTGAAGTTGCCCTGCGCTGCATGGGTGTGGCAGGCGCTGCAGTTGGCGGCACTGCCAACCGATGGACGCTTCCAGACATCAGGCGGCACTTCGCCGGCCCGGTGTTTTTGCAGAAACCAGGCAGACTTGGTGATGCGGTCCTGCGGCGGTTCTTCACTGACCCGCTTGTAAGAGCCGGCCTGGGTCTTGAGCCA
>CAIYGK010000383.1 GCA_903925725.1 uncultured beta proteobacterium
CCGGCCAGCGTAGTGATGATCGAGAGGTCATTACAGTCATCTTGACTCGGTCAAAGCAATTGAGTAGCTGAACGTCGGGTTTGGAGAAAGCATTTCGGCAAGCTGGCCGACTGCATAGTGTCTTTTGAAGACGAACAGTGGGAAATTTTGAATGGCAGCTATGCTGACCGGGTGCTGAGTTCATGATTCAAACAATCAACATCAAAGCTGACGCAAAAGTCAATGCATTTGTCATCGCTGTGGTTGGTGATCCGACACAGTTTGTTCTCGCCACGGTGGGTCGTGCCGGAAGCCGATTTCTGCGCATTTGGCAGTATGAGGCGCCCGGCATGGCCCACCGTGGCGAGCTATATTGCAGGTAGGAATTTCCTTCAAGATCATCATCCCGAGCCGCAAGGCAACCAGAGACTATTTGAATCAAGGTGAAGCAGATGTCGAAAATTGACGCCTATGAGTATGAAGTTCTAGCCGCCTTTGACAGCGATCAGCTGAAGTCCGTTGTCACGAAGGTCGAGCTGGCAAAATTCAAGGCGGCAGCGCGCGCTACAGCCATCAAGGATCGCCGGGTCAATATCCGCCTGTCCTCTGGCGATTTGAGCGACATTCAAGTCAAGACACTTGAAGAGGGTGTGCCGTACCACACGCTGATTGCCAGCGTTCTTCACAAATACGTGATGGGCCGCTTGGCCGAACCGGGCGCCGCCAAACAATCAAGTCACTCCAATGCAAGGCGCCGTGCCCCTGCAAACTGACGTTGACGTCAATGTCAATTTGAATTGGTCGTAGATAACCGCTCTGAAGGTTGTCCTGTTCACTGAGAATTCCCTGTGAAGCCTCAAGAGAAATCGAATTGTGGTAGCTTCTGCGCCTCTTACTTATAAATGACGAGGAGCATACGCATGAAGAAGAGTTCGGTAGTTTTCACCGTGGCCGTCAGCTGCGTCGCTGGAGCGGCACTGCTAACTGCGCCGGCATGGGCACAAAACGTCAAGGTGACGCCGCTTGGCGGTCAGGATGGCGAGTTTTGCCCACTGGACCGGGCGATGATCTTCGAGGATCCGAATGGCACGCGCATACTCTATGACGCTGGCCGTACGGTCGCCGGAGCGACCGACCCGCGCCTGGGCAAGATTGACATTATCCTGGTCAGTCACATGCATGGCGACCACCTGGGTAACGCCCACAACAAGGCACCCAATTCGGGCAGCTGCGCCAAGCCCGATGTTTCGGTGTCGGCACTGCCGAATTCGAGCTCGGTGAATATCGCGCTGGCCAAGAAGGCAAAGATCGTGACGGGCAGTGAAATGCCGCCCTTCTTCGCCAGCAAGCTCAAGGCCAACGGTGGCAATCCGATGGATTCGATCCTTGCGCGTTTCGGTGGCAGCGTGAAACTTGGTGGTGTGACGATTGCGACAGTGCCGGCGCTGCACAGCAATGGCCTCGATCCAGACTACATCGGCGGCGAGTTGGGCAAGAACATGAATGATGCGGGTATCGCTGGCTATGTAGGCCAGGCAACGGGCTATGTACTGAAGTTCAGCAACGGTCTCGTTACCTACCTGTCCGGTGATACCGGTATCTCGGCTGAGCAGGAGAAAGTTGTGCACGATCACTATCACGCCAAGCTTGCCGTCATGAATATCGGTGATACGTTCACCACCGGTCCGACCGAGGCGGCCTATGTCATCAACGATCTGGTCAAGCCCAATTCAGTGATCGCTTCCCACGCCAATGAAGTCGCAACGACCGGCGGCAAGGTTCTGCCCGGGACCAGGACCGAGGCCTTTCTCAAAGCCGTCAAGGTGCATGCCCATGTTCCTTTAAGCGGAAAGACCATGGAGTTTGACAGCGCCGGAAGTTGCGTCGCCGGTTGCTGAGAAGGTCGACGGAAGATATTTCCCGGATTCAAGGCGGTGCCACTGCCGCTCCGTCAATGCTGTGGCGTTGCAACGCCCGCGCGACAAAGCCCGTGGCCTTCATCTCCTGCACAAATTGACTGGCGTAGGCTACTGCCGCTGCGTCACGGCCTTTGGGCACGGCCATGGCCTGGTTGATGACCATGAAACGCCCGTCCAGTAGTCGCAAACCCGGCAGGCGCTTGGCGTCCGCTTGAAGCTGCTGTTTGACACCGGCAGCCACTTCGATCTTGTCTGCGACCATCATGTCGGAAACTGCTGGAGACGTCGCTGCCCGCAATATCTTCGCTTTCTTCAACTCGCGTGTCAGGTAAAGATCGTAGGCACTGCCGAGACCAACAACAACGCGCACCCCTTCACGATCAACTTCTTCGTTGCTGGCGATGGCGGAATTCTGTGGCACCAGATAAGCGCCTTCGATCACGACATAGGCGGGCGTGAAATCGATGTCAGCCGCGCGCACGGGATCGATGGCGAAGAACCCGATATCCCACGCCCCGGCGCTGATGCCCTCCACAACTTTGCCCGCTGCCGGGTATAGCACCAGCTCGACCGGCACACCCAATCGGCTGCCCAGTTCACGCGCCAGATCAACCGACACGCCGCTCGGCTGTCCCGTTGCAGCGTCGCGCGTAGCAAGAATCGGGTTGCCGAAGTTGATGGCTGCGCGCAACGTCCCCGAAGGCGCCAGCGCCATGCGCGCCGCAGCAGCGGGAACCGTCGACGATGGCGCGGGCGTGGTCGCGGAGCAGGCACCGAGCAGCGCCGTCGCCGCGATCATGGCAAGCAAGTGAAAAGACCGATGACTGAGTCTGGAAATTTGCATGGTGGCAGGTCCTTGAAGTTGAAGAGAACCATTGATCAAACACTGGATGTCGGTTGTATCGTCTGCAAGCCATCGGCGTCAAAAGGACGCAGGAACTCCCCGCTGAGTTGGGCCGGGGCTTCCAGCCAGTGCTGGTAATGCTCGGCCGGCAGGATCACGACCATCCGCTTCTCGTCGGTCGGCTTGTGGAACATGCGCATGAGAGGATGCTCGTCGGCGTTAACCGTGAGCATCGTGTAGCTGTGAACCACCTCGCCCTCGGGCGATTTCCACGACGACCACAGCCCGGCAATACCCAGCGGTTTACCGTCGGCACGAACAAACTGGGTGGCCACCGATTTGCCGCTTCGCCAGTCAGGCTCGAAGAGGGAGTCGGCCGGGATGATGCAGTGCTGGGCACGCTTCCAGGCGTCCCTGAAGCTGGGTTTCTCTGCGACCGTCTCGCTGCGGGCATTGAACGTATGCCGGGCAATGCTGGTGTCCTTTGACCAGGGAGGAACGAGGCCGAAAATTCCCGTCAGCGCCTCGCACCCTGGTACTGCCTCGTCACCGACGTCAGCATGCGGATGACGCCGAACAAAGGCGCCCAAATACCCAGGCCACAGATCCCGCTTACCGGAGCCGACTGGCGGCTCGACACCGAAATGGCGACGGTACTTGTCCTGTTCTTTGAGGGCTTGGTAATGGCTGCACATTGTGTGCCGCAGATTATCAGC
>CAIYGK010000384.1 GCA_903925725.1 uncultured beta proteobacterium
AGTCGGTCAACGAAGAACTGCAGTCCACCAACGAGGAACTGGAGACCTCCAAGGAAGAACTGCAGTCGGTCAACGAAGAATTGGCCACCGTCAACACCGAATTGCAGATCAAGGTGACCGACCTGTCACGCGTCAACGACGACATGAACAATCTGCTGGCAGGCACCGGCATTGGCACCGTGTTTGTGGATCACCAGTTGCGCATCCTGCGCTTCACGCCGGCAGCCAGTACCGTCATCAACCTGATTGCCGGCGACATTGGTCGCCCGGTGGCACACATCGTCTCGAATCTGGTTGGTTACAACACTCTGGTGACCGATGTGCGCGCCGTGCTCAACTCGCTGGTAGCCAAAGAGGTTGAGGTGAAAACCATAGATGACAAGTGGTACACCTTGCGCATCCAGCCCTACCGCACGCTGGACAACGTGATTGAAGGTGCCGTCATCTCGTTTATCGACATCAACGAAATGGTGCACACCCGCGAGGCCCTGCGCCTGGCCAACGAGCAGTTGCGCATGGCCGTGGTACTGCGCGACGCCTCCGACGCCATCACCGTGCAGGATCTTGAGGGCCGCACGCTGGCCTGGAACCCGGGTGCCGAGCGCCTGTATGGCTGGAGCGAGGCCGAGGCACTGCTGATGCATGTGCAAGAGCGCATTCCGCCAGCGCTGCGCTCCAGCGCCCTCGCCCGGCTGAGCGAACTCAGCCAGGCCAAGATTCTGCAACCCTACCAGACCCAGCGCCTGAACAAGGCTGGCGCGCTGCTGGAGGTTTCCATTACTTCCACTGCCCTGCGCAACCCAGCCGGGCAGTTGTACGCGATCGCCACGACAGAGCGAGCGTGCTAGTTTGTCATCCCGGACTTGATCCGGGATCCAGTGTGACCAGAGCCTCAAACTCCTCGATCGGAACGGGCCGGCCAAACAGATAGCCCTGGTAATTGTGGCAGCCCAGCGTTGCCAGCAGGTCGCGTTGCTCCATGGTTTCGACACCTTCGGCAATCACCTGCACGCCCATGGTGTGGGCCAGCACAATCACCATTTTGGCAATGGCAGCATCATCTGGATCGAGCAGGATGTTGTGCACAAAGCTCTGGTCGATCTTCAGGTAGTCCAGGGGCAAGCGCTTGATAAGCGACAGCGATGAGTAACCGGTGCCAAAGTCGTCCAGCGAGAAGCTGATGCCCGCTGCCTTCAACGTTTTCATCTTCGTGATCACGTCTTCGACATTGGCCGCCAGCACACTCTCGGTCAGTTCGAGCTTGAGCAGCTTCGCATTGGCGCCGCTGCTATGCACGGTTTCCAATACCTGACTGACGAAGTCGCTGTCGCGAAACTGGCGTGCACTGACATTGACGGCCAGCGTCAAGTGCGCTGTCTCGGGCCGCATCGCCCACAAGGCCAACTGCTCACAGGCGACCTGCAGTACCCATAGCCCCAGAGGCAAGATCAGACCGCTCTTCTCGGCCTTGGGAATGAACTCCACCGGTGACACCCAGCCACGCGTTGGATGCTGCCAGCGCAGCAGGGCTTCAACGCCCGTAATCCGGCTCCGCGCATTGACCTGAGCCTGGTAGTAAACACTGAACTGATGTTGCTGCAGCGCCAGGCGCAAATCCTCCTCCAGCAGCACGCGCGTTGTCAGATCAGTATGCATCTGCTGATCAAAGAAGCACAGTGTGTTGCGTCCTGCATCCTTGGCCCGGTACATCGCCAGATCAACGCGTATCAAGAGCTCGTCGGCCGTCTCGCCCGCCTCGCCAAACAGGGTGATACCGATGCTGGCGCTGCCACTGTGCTTGAAGTTGCCGAGCTCGACCACCTGGCTCAGCCTGCGCAGAATCTTCTCCCCCACCATGGCGGCCTGCGTGGCTGCCTGCAGGGGGCTTTCGCCGAGGTCTTCCAGCATCACGATGAATTCATCGCCACCGATCCGGGCAACGGTGTCGCCATCGCGCAGACAGGCCTTCAAGCGTGCGGCCACCTCTTGCAGCATCAAATCGCCCTGACTATGTCCCAGCGTGTCGTTGAGGGTCTTGAAGTTGTCCAGATCCATCAGCATCAGCGCGCCACGCTGCCTGTGCCGAACACTGGCAAGAAGGGCTTGTTGCAGGCGATCCAGCATCAGCCGTCTGTTGGGCAAATCGGTCAGGGGATCGAAATAGGCCAGATGCTGGATTTGCTCCTGCACCAACTTGCGTTCGGTGATGTCTTCGATGGCCAGCAAAATGACTTTTGAGCCTACATCGAGGCGAAAAATCTCTCTGGCGTTAAGCAGCATGGTGCGCCGACCGACGCCGGGAAATTCGTGTTCGACTTCATAGCCGTTGAAAACGCAAGCCTTGGGAAGTACATCCTCCAGCAGCAGCCTCAGCTTCGGGATGTCCCATTGTTTGTCGCCCAGATCGTAGATGTAATTTCCGATGGTGTTCCCTGGCAAAACCTGGAACGTGCTGTAGAAACACTGGTTGGCTGATAGAACCCGGAGCCCGGCATCGAGCACGAGCAGCGGCTCGCGCACGGTTTCAACAATGTTTTGTGCATATTCCTTGGCGGCCAGAACTTCGGCTTCGATCCGTTTGCGCTCGGTCATCTCGCTCAGCACGATGCGCATTACCAGGCCATGATCGGCCGTGAGAGTGGCGCTGACCGTCAGGCTGACCCACAAAGGCTCGCCCTTGTTTTGTCGCAGGCGCAAATCGCATGATTGAACCTCCTGGGTTTGCAGCAGCCGCATTCGCATCAGGTGGTAACTGTCCTGATCCTCAAGTCCGATGAAACGCGCAAAGGCCTGCTTGATCAATTGGTCGCGTGGCACACCCAGCAGTTTGGCCGTTGCAAGGTTGGCCTGAAGAATAGCCCCCTTGTCATCAACGGTGCAAAAGCCCACCGGTGCCAGGTCGTAGAAATCGACATAGTAATAGCGTGAAACTTCGCGATCGAGTTGAAACTTGCGCAACTCATCGTTTTGCATCTCCAACTCGATCTGGTGCACGCGCAACTCATACAAAGTTTGCGACGGCGTATCGATCCCGCCGGTCTCAGCCGCGCCGCGGGGCGGGCTCTGCTCCTGCCAGGCCAGAATCTCAGCGCGCCTGCGCAAGGCCGCTGTATGAAGCGCAGAAGATGTCACCAAGCCCCCCCCCCCCGGCGTGCGAATTATTCTCTTTGATCGTCATGGCAACCCTCCCGCTGCAATCTGCGTTTCGCTGTAGGGTACTCCCTATTTGGTGCACAAACCAGATAAATTTTTACCCGCAAAGTCTGTCATCCTGGACCGGCTGTTTGTCATCCCGGACTTGATCCGGGATCCAGTGCCACGCA
>CAIYGK010000385.1 GCA_903925725.1 uncultured beta proteobacterium
CTATGCGTACGACGCCAAGCCGAAATTGATCTCTTCATTTGACCAAAGGAAGCAAAAACCGCCAGGTCACTCGGCGCAGACCTTCACTTGCACATGAAAGTCAAGGTCAAGCTCCGCGAATTCGGCCATCAAATCAAGAGCCATCGCTTCGGCTTCAGGCAAACGTCCACGCACTTTTACCAGAAAATGCATCGACCCCGACGCCAATGGCGAGGCCGACACAACAATCAGGTCGGACCCAAATTGTTCCCGGAAACAGGTTTCAACAAAGTTTGCATTGTTCATTTCTTCTCCCGTTCACTGCCTTCATGCATCCAAGTCTATCGAGTCCATCATACCGAGAAGAAATGGCCATATTCTGAAGTGATGCTTCGCGATCCGGCACAGTTCGATCAGGACTCAAATCAACTTGAGCAATACCGGAAACTCCATCGGAAAGTCAACATCCCCAGCTGGCAGGCGCACGCGAACCCGTCCGGCGAGCTTGCCTTCGACTTTGCCCATTTGTGCAAGCACGCTGCCGGCAGCTGATAGCAAGGCCTTATTGTTGACGGTCACGGGAATGCGAAGCAGCGTCGGGCGTCCAGCAGCTATGACAAACGCCTCTTTGATGCCTGTTGCCACCACGGTGCCGTTAATTTGAAGCTCGCAAGTGGCTTGTGACACCCGCACTTCAAAGGCCAGCGGTGACTGCACTTTGACCTCGGCGTCCAGGGTCAAGTTGTTCAGGCTGATGCTGCCCAAGTGCAGATCTGTCGCTTTTGCGAAGCGCTTTATCGTCTCCTTGATTGGCTCGGTCAGTACGACATTGGCCTTGGGCGCCGACAAGACCCAGTTCACCTTGGTGACAGCCTTGCCAGCGTTCAACTCCCCACGCAATCGCACTTGCAAAACATCGCCACGAGCGTTGCGGATCACCTGCTCCGACAGGGCACTCCAGGGCGCAGAAGCCGCCATTTCGCAAGCGCCAGCGATCGGCTTCAACGCTCCAGAGATATTGATCGCCGGTGCAGCTTCATAAAACAGCAACTGCCCGCGATACTGACCAGCGCACACTTTGACCATGTTGGCCGGCAGCACCAAAGCGACATCGATCTTCGACGCATCAATCGTCCCGATGCGAATCGACTGAACAGGTGCCGCGCAAGCGTGTGCCGTGGTAAAGACAAGAGCGCAGAGAGCCGCTTTGAGGATCGAGCGGTGCCAAATCACCACCCCACCCACTTGCCCACAATCTCCTTCATCGCCTGGCCACTACGGTTCAGCGCCAGGGCATCAGGCAGCCAGGCCAAGAGGCCAGGTGGCGGTGACTGTATGGCCTCGAAATCGGTCGGTGCGGGAGTAACTTGCAGACCCTGCGCAGCAAAGAGCGCCATGGCACGCGGCATGTGCAGTGCAGAGGTGACCAGCAGAATGTGGTTGATGCCACGTGCCTTGAGCAGTGCGGTGCTGTAGGCCGCGTTTTGCCGCGTGTTGAGACTGTTCTCTTCCAGCAGAATCGCTTGCGCCGGCACGCCCAAATCAGCCAAGAAGATGGCGCTGGCGCGGGCCTCTGAGTAGGCATGTCGCTCGGGGTCGCTGCCGGCACTTACAAGCACCAGCGGCGCCTTGCCTGCATGAAAAAGGCGGGCTGCGAACCAAACCCTGTCTGCCGCCGAGTTCAGGTCAATCTCAAAGCTCTTGCTCGATGGCGGCGCAATGCCGCCACCCAGCACCACCACCGCCTGCGCCTGATCCATCGCGGCGAAAGGAACTTGCGGATACTGATTCTCCAGCATGCTGCCCAGCCAATGACTGAGCATCGGCATCGACCAAGCCCAGAGCCAGACAAAGGCCAGCGTGCCCAAGCCCAAGCTGCTGCGCAGGCGCTGGCGCCAGGCCAGCAACAGAACCATGCCCAGCAGACACATGCTGGTACCCAAAGGGGACAGCAACCAGATGA
This sequence comes from uncultured beta proteobacterium, assembly GCA_903925725.1. Taxonomy (GTDB): domain Bacteria; phylum Pseudomonadota; class Gammaproteobacteria; order Burkholderiales; family Burkholderiaceae_C; genus Rhodoferax. Next base: position 1,943 of record CAIYGK010000385.1, read on the forward strand.
CGAGTTTTGATATGAGGATCATCGGTCCAATGTGCGAGCTGTCCGCGTCAAATGGCAAATCCAAACGGATACCGAAGCACGTAGTACCCCAGCTTAAGCACCTCATCGCTGACAAAAGTGCTTGCATATTCGTTGCGCCACCAGCGCCAGCCAAGCCACCAGGAAGGGTCGGACGAGACAACGGTGTAGGTCAGATCCGTACCCCTGAAGGCTGACGACCACGCATAGGCCACGCGGAGCAAATGCGGCGGGTCACTCACCACCAGCGCAGTGTGCCAACCGTTGGCTTGCATGCGGGCCCGTACCATTTTGGCCTCGTCCCAACTGTGACGCGGCCGGTCTTCAAGCCACACCTCGATACCTGGCAAGTTCGCCTGTGCGTCCTTACGTTCATTCGCATATGAGTTGATCAACAGCAGGTGCTTGCTGAGTCCGGCCAGAACCAATTGACGACCGCGTGGATAGCGATCGCTGCTCAGATC
>CAIYGK010000386.1 GCA_903925725.1 uncultured beta proteobacterium
CGTAGACCTTGCTCGTTATGAAGATTCGCCGTCTGAACCACGCCTTCGCCCGACAACCCGTGGAAATGTAGAGTTTGGACCACAAGCTGGTAGCATCCTAGTCCGTGGGCGCGAACATCCCGTGTACCATCACGTTATTGTGAAAAATGCAGGCGGCGATGTAGAAGGATATGCCACAAAGGGTGCTGTGACGGACCCGTTGGAGATCGCCAAGGGTGTTAAGCCTGCAAAGCGTGTCAAAGCACAATCGCAGGTTAATACCGCTTCTAATCCATGGGAATCTTGGCCGACGACAAACTATCAATCGTGGGATGATGTTCCAATCATTGACCCGCAAGATCTCGTTGGAAAAAAAGTTGGTTCGTTATTGGCGGATCTAACTCGCGCTGGCGGTCATTTTAGCGGTATTGATAGTTCTAAACTTAGTAAACCAGAGCCAATGTATGGCGGACCTGGGTATTCTTTGTTGCCGTCAAGTCAACTTAATAAACTTGGTTGGGCAGTTCAAGGCAAGGGCCGTGGAACTGCAAAACTTAATAAGGGTTCTGATTACATTGCAGTTCATGCAATGAACCAAAATTCACATCTTTCAAACACATCTTTAGTAAACAGCATTATTGGTAACCTACAGGCGTATGTTCGCGATAAACGCATCACTCCAGAAGCTATGCAGCAACTTGATTCGCTTATTAAAAAGCCATCTAACAATAAAGAATTAAAAAAACTTCAAAATTTCCCTGGGTTTAATGATCCAAATATTAGTTCCTACCTGCACTCCATTGGTTTTCCTGCGCGTTTGCAAATTGCTAAATACCTTGGTTCGGCTAAGGCAGAAAAACTTGGTGCACCAAGCGTTGATAAAATTCAACGAGATACCCTTGATAAAGATTTTGCGGGTGTTCCGTATGGCCACGCTGGTTTCTTGCTTGAAATGCCAAAAGGATCAGCAGATAGCCTTGTGCGCCTTGGCCAAAACGGTCTTCCTAATCATACGGCATTTGATTGGGGCATGCATGGGCGAATTGTGGGAAAATTTGCTCATCCAGTAGCACCAGAAATTCTTCACCAGCCGTTTTTTGATCGCGTTAATGAAGAAAATAAAACTAAAAAAACTGCTAAAGGTAGGCCACCAAATGCTCGTCGTGCATTTGAGGTTTCTTTGCCGTCAACATTAATTACGCAAGAAATTGCGGATAAGTTGCCGCGTAGGCCAATTGATATTCAATCTGGAAAATCAGCTCAGTTGGCGCTTAATGCGTTCAATGACCAGTGGCACGACACAGATACGCCAGTGAAACATGGCGGTTTAGGCACGGCTGATTTATCTCGTGCTATCCGTAATTCTGATTCTTCGTCCACATTGAGCCAGTATTCGGAAAAAGAACTTAACGATATGAAAAAAGCCGGTAAATTTACCGGATACAAGTTAAAAGATGGCGAAGTGTATTTTGGTCTTAAGCATGGCACAAATTATGCCGATGAGTATGGATTTCATCATCCTGATTTAACGGACAATGAAACTGCATTGACTAGCGTCGTAAACAATGAGCCAGGCGCAAAGGGTATTGGCGGAGCACCTGTCGTATTAAAGGCCTTACAGCATGGCGCAACTGCGTTGGATGCGTATGCAGTGCCAACTGATAAGCATCCTAACGGTTTCCTGCCTGATTTTTATTCACACTTTGGTTTTGAAGAGCTTGGTCGCGTACCTTTTGATCCAAAGTATGTGACACCACAGCAATATTCTGATATGAAACATGAGTGGGCAAAAACAGGTTGGGACGAACAACGTCACGGATTACCTTCACTTGCCATTATGAAATGGAGAGGTTCAGATGCAGATCGACCAGACGCAGTACGACGCTTTGTCACACAAGGCGGTGAAGGTTTTGGGCCACGAGGTAATCGAACGAATGTCCGATCCGCAAATCAACTTGCTAGACAGGGCGCTGGGGAGAGTGTTGCTGCGCCACAAGGGGAACGTGGAAACGGTGACACCAGCGGAAATCGAGGGCCAGTGGGAGCAAATTATGCACCACGTCCTGCCGACAGGTTCACACGAACACTTGCTGCCGTAAAAAGTCTTTCTCCTTCAGAAACGCAGCATTTTGGACTTAATCCTGCTGACATTCAACAAGCTAAAGTTTCTGGACTTGCAACTGGCGGTTCCGTACGCCGTCCGTACAAAAAGGGCGGTAAGGTCGAAGGTTCTATATGGCACGAGCGCGATGCGTTTGATGATGGTGGAAAAGTTCATCCTGATTTGAAGATGGATCAGCCTATCAATGATACAAACGAACACATGAGTAAGGCGCTTCGTCTCGTTCAATCTATGGGCCGTGGTAATGACACCATTCTTGCCCACATCAACCCACGTGAAGCAAAGCTGCTGAAGAAGCGCGGCGGTTCGGGGAAAATTAACCCTAGGACGGGCTTGCTTGAGTTTGACGATAGCGGGAGTGGAGACGGCGGAGGGGATAATGTCCGTGCCGATAGCGTATCACAATCGGAGCAAAGCTCAGCGGATCAAGCGGCACGTCAAGATACAAATGATAGTAATGAAAATGCAGCATCCGTAAGAATGGGCAGCACCGTTGGCGGATTGTCTGCTGATACGGGGGCTTCGGCTGGTCCGGCTGTTGGGCAATCACAGGGAGACGTAAACGCTGCCATTGCTGCTGCACAAAATGCTCAGCAGGGTCTTGCGTCTATGTCTAATGCGTTTGGTTCGCCAAATGCTACTCCAAGTCTTGTCGGGGGAAATTCCAATCTTTCGGCAGTCGCTGATGCGCAATCCGCAATGCAGAGCCAACTTAATGCACTTGCTCAGCAAAGTGCTACGGATGTGACTCCAAACCCATCTGCTGGATTACCAAACTTGGCTGATGTTGGGGCAACCAATTACTCGTTTAACACAACCGGCCTTAATGCAAATGGTGAATTAAACCCTACAATGGGGGGTGGACTTTCAGCCCAATTAGCTCAAGCGGCTGGTGCTGATAATGCTATAAACAACCCATCATCTTACAATACGGCGGCTCAAGCGCTTCAAGGAGAAGCTTTGACCCAAATGCAAGCCCAGCAAGCCGCAGAGTTTAACGCACCTATTCCCAATGATACATCTAATAATAATCCTATTAGGTTGGGGGGAACCCCGAACACGGGCGTTGCCGATGCTGCACCGGAGCAATCTTTAGCTAGTATACTTGGGCAAAATCTTGCCCCTACTACTACTGCGTACACTCCACCCGCTGCTACGGCATACGGCCAAAATGCGTTTACGCAGCCTAATGCACCGCATACTGAGACGCCAAACACTGCTTATGGCTCCGAGCCATCTATTGGTGCCCCTGCGCCTGCGCAACTTTCAAGCAGTCCAGTTCCGATGCCGACCCCACGGCCTGCTGATCTAAATCCAACCGAAAACATGACTGACGCTCAAAAAGCTGCTCAGCAAAAAATGGATACAGGTGTTCAGCTCGATAGCAATGATATGTCTGCTATGACTGACGCACAGCGCCAGTACGCCTATGAAAATGGTTTGACAACAGTTGGTACGCCGAC
>CAIYGK010000387.1 GCA_903925725.1 uncultured beta proteobacterium
CCGGAGGGCAATGTCGGCGCGGGTACGGGCGCACTGGTCGGCAAGATTTTCGGCTTGAAACGCGCAATGAAAGGCGGTATCGGCAGCGCAGCTATCAAGGTGGACGGTATTACCGTGGGGGCCATCATCGCCTGTAACGCCTTGGGCGACGTCATCAATCCAGCTACCGGGCAAATCCTGGCCGGTGCCAGGACCGCTGATGGGGCTGAATTGGTCGACAGCCGTGCTGCCCTCATGGCTGGCGAAACACCAAAGTCTGTCATGGCTGGCACGAACACAACGATCGGTGTTGTTGCGACGGACGCAGTATTGACCAAGGCTCAGGCGCACCGGCTGGCATTGGTGGCGCATGACGGACTGGCGCGCAGCATCAATCCGGTCCACACCCTGTCCGATGGCGATACCCTGTTTGCGCTGGGAACCGGTAAGACCGGCAAGTCAGCAGACATGATGCTGCTCAGTACCCTGGCTGCTGAAGTCACCGCCATGGCTGTTGTGCGCGCCATCATGGCGGCGAACAGCATCACCTGCGATGGCCTGCACTGGCCCTGCGCAGCAGACCTGCAGGCGCTGACTACTTCAGCGCCTTGAACCTCATGCGTTTGGGCTTGGCGCCTTCTTCTCCCAAACGTTTGCGCTTGTCGGCTTCGTATTCCTGGTAGTTGCCGTCAAAAAATGTCCATTGACTGTCGCCCTCACAGGCCAGGATGTGGGTTGCAATCCGATCCAGGAACCAGCGGTCATGACTGATCACCATGATGGAGCCGGCAAATTCGAGCAAGGCGTCTTCCAGGGCACGCAAGGTTTCCACGTCCAGATCGTTCGATGGCTCATCAAGCATAAGGACATTGCCCCCGGCAATCAGTGTCTTCGCCAGGTGCAAACGCCCACGCTCGCCGCCTGAAAGCGTCCCAACCCGTTTTTGCTGATCAGCCCCGTTGAAGTTGAAGCGGCCGCAATAAGCCCGGCTTGCCATCTGGAACTTGCCGACATTGAGAATGTCGAGGCCATCGGACACGTCTTCCCATACCGTCTTTTCGTTCGCAAGACTGTCACGGTTTTGATCAACAAACGCCATCTTGACGGTAGCGCCCACCTTGACCTCGCCACTGTCAGGTTTTTGCTGACCGGCAATCATTCGGAACAGGGTCGACTTGCCTGCGCCATTGGGGCCAATGATGCCAACGATTGCACCGGCTGGTACTTTGAAACTCAGGTTGTCGATCAGCAGGCGATCACCAAAGGACTTGCTGACATTGACAAACTCGATCACTTCATTGCCCAGTCGTTCTGCCACCGGGATAAAGATTTCGTTTGTCTCGTTGCGCTTCTGGTATTCAAAATCGGACAATTCCTCGAACCTCGCCAAGCGGGCCTTGCTCTTGGCCTGTCGCGCCTTCGGATTTTGACGTGACCATTCAAGTTCTTTCTTGAGCGCTTTGGCGCGTGACTCTTCGCCTTTTTGTTCCTGCGCCAAGCGTTCCTGCTTCTGCTCCAACCAGGCGCTGTAATTGCCCTTGTAGGGCATACCGGCGCCACGATCAAGTTCCAGAATCCACTCAGCTGCATTGTCAAGAAAATAACGATCGTGTGTGATCGCGACCACTGTGCCCGGATAACGCAGCAAAAACTGTTCAAGCCAATCGACCGACTCAGCGTCAAGGTGATTGGTCGGCTCGTCCAGCAAAAGCATATCGGGCTTGGACAACAGCAGGCGGCACAAGGCAACGCGGCGTTTTTCGCCCCCTGACAAAACAGCAATCCTCGCATCCCATGGTGGAAGGCGCAGCGCATCGGCCGCGATCTCGAGTTGATGCTCTGAATCGGTTCCAGCACTGCCTATGATGGCTTCCATCTTCGCCTGCTCTTCGGCAAGCGCGTCGAAATCGGCATCTTCCTCACCGTAGGCCGCATAAATTTCTTCCAGCCGATTCTTTGCTGCAAGCACATCGCCCATACCTGCCTCAACGCTTTCACGCACGGTCTGCTCAGGATCCAACTGAGGTTCCTGAGGCAGATAACCAATATTGAGACCCGGCATTGGAATGGCTTCACCTTCGAATTCCTTATCGACACCCGCCATAATTTTGAGCAAGGTCGATTTGCCAGAGCCGTTGGTGCCGAGTACGCCAATCTTGGCGCCGGGAAAGAAACTCAGTGAAATGTCTTTGAGAATGAAACGCTTCGGCGGAATGATCTTGCCGAGTCGATTCATGGAAAATACGTATTGAGCCATTGAACTTGCGTCGAGTCGCGGAATGTAAAACCAGCATTATCGACGCATCGCCCCGGCGCGGGCGCCCAATACCGGGTTTAAGTCACGATGGAGCCATGACCGGAGTCTGCGGCTCAAAGTTCATCCACGTATTTTTGCACTGGCCACCAAGTGTCCAGTCAGCCTGGAGATTGCCTAGCACCGTGGAAAAGCGCGCGGCGTCGACGCCCGGACGCCGCAGCACATCAACCGCATTGGCAACAGACTGCAGGAACCGCGCGAACCCAGGATCGCCTTCCGATTCAAACGACAACCCACGGTAGACCAGCCAGTCCAAGACCAGTCGAGCCGGATGCTGCCGATCGCTGAAGTAGCGTGGATCAGCGCCCGCAATGTCGAGTAACACGGGCTCCAGTTCTGCCGCCGCGCTGCGTACCCCAGGCAACAATCGCTCATGTTGGATCAGTTTGTCCAGCATCAGGCGAACCACTTCCTCACCCAACTGTCTGCTTAATTGCCTGAGCGATGCCTGCTCCCCCGAAGCTCCCTGGTCCAACATGTCCGGTGAAATTTCAGATTCAATCGTTCGATTCCCCCGCTGACTCAATCTTTGCATCATCGGCTTGATCAATTTCAGTTCTTCCAGGGCCACGTAGGAAAACGGCAAAGTGGGAAGAAACTCCTGTCCGCCACCGTCGAAATTTCCCGTCGCGTGACCCGCCAACAATTGCCGCATCCTGCCAAAGGTCGCAAGGGTGCGGCCAACCGAGTTGCTCAGTCCTCTGGCGACAACAATGCTCTCGCCACCGAGGCAGTTTCCGATAGGCCAGGATGGCTCCACTCCGTGCGAACGCAACCATTCGCAGATTTCAAGATAGAACTTCCTCAGGTTCACACCCAACAGATCCGCGGTGGGAATCAGCAACACCGACCGGATATCGGAATCCGGCACAAATCGCTTCAAGCAGGCCAGCAAAGCCTTGACAAAGACCTCGACCTTGAGCGGATTGAGCGAGGGCTGAACGGTCGTCCAACCGGACACACTGCTGACCAATCCATCAAGTACAGGCAGTACATCGTCAACTCCGCGGGAAACTTCCTGCAGTGCCAACGCAAACTCTATGCTGGCATCAATCTGCTCGTCGCTAAGCAGTTCTAACTCAGCCAAGTTCGTCATTGACTCCGTCACGATATCGGTTGGACTGCTGCCATAGACTCCGCTTTGCAATTCGACAACGAACATTTCCGTCACCAGTTGACCTTGACCGCAGAGCAAGTCCGTCATCGACTTGTTCAATGGCACGGGGCCAGAGAATGCACTGTTGAATGTCTGCTTGCTGACAACCCCTTTCAATCCGTCAAGCACGTCGAGCAGCATCGCATCTGCCAACGGCAGCACGGCCTCGATGCAATCATGCAGGCTCGGACGAGGACCCTTCTGCTCACTGACAACGCCAATACGAAGAAACTCGAACCCATTCATCAAACGCGCTCCTCACGATTACAAGTTCACAATCGTCAGCGCCATTTTCACAGTGGGCAGCGCTCCTGAACAGCCTTCTAACAGATTGTTTCCAATGGCTGCGAATAGAGTTCAGAACTTACAACTCGTGATCCGACCACCAGCTTCAAGCGGTGGACTGGAAAATGAGTCTAGAACTCCAGACTGTAGGCGTAGCTTCCTGCCTTGAGTTCCTGTCTGAAAATCAGGATGGAGCGGTAGGCATCGACGCGCTGGATTTCGGGAAGCCCTGAATTGACATTGCCGGCGCTGATCGACTTCGGTCCAACATCCATTGCCGGGTGCGTCACGAAAAATGTGAGCCCCTTCACGTTTCCGGGAACTCGAATGTCGAAGGAAAAACTGGTGGCCGTTCCCTTGGTTTGTCGATGAACAACCCGGTCGCGAGTTCGCCACCAATCGGCGATCTCGTGGCCCGAAGCAGTCCATATAGTGTCTTTGTTTTGTTGCAACTTCTTCAGGTAAGGCGGTGTGATCTTTGTCATCAAATCGCCTGCCGAGTAATTTTGTGAGTGGACTGACAACACCCCCAATGCGCCTGCCTCGTGCAAATAGTCGAAATCGAGCATGATCGATTCGGCAGCTGTTGCAGCATTCAATCTCAGACCCAGATAATTCAGATCGTCCATTTGGGTGCGCGGTAAATCGACCAAAGCTTCTTCAGGCGCCAATCCTGGCTCCGATCCCGAAAAGAATGGCAGTCGCCCCTCCGAGGCGGACGGTCCGGTCACGTTGTGCCTCACGCCAAGTTTGCGCAGCGCCTTTTCTGTATTGGAATCCCATGATTCCGTAGGCGCCCGAAAGCCAGTCACTGCAGGCAGTGCCCTGGTACCAACAATGTCACGCATCTCCGCCACCATATCGTTCAAGCGCTTCTCCTGCGCGTCAGGTGTTTTTCCCTTGAAACCAACGTGAACTTCTCCGTGGTAACCAATCTCATGCTTTTCCGACAATTTATGAACAGCTTCACGGTACTGCCTTGCGATACTTGTCAACGAATAGAAGGTGCCATGCAATCCGTTCGCTTCCATGTCCCTTGAGAAATCCAATGCAGTCGTGTACTTTTCTTCTGTATCCATTTCCAGTAGTTGAGCTGACAGACTTCCATTTGGCCATGCGGCCTTGTAGACACTGGTTTCGCGCTTGAGCCAGGCAAGTACAGAACCAATCAAATTTGATATCTCCATTCGTTCGTCATATTCCCAACTTGACTCGGAAAAGCCA
>CAIYGK010000388.1 GCA_903925725.1 uncultured beta proteobacterium
AGAGAAACTCACTCTTCATCTGGTCGATTTCGGCCTCGCGCGTGACTTCGCGGAAGTGCAGCAGCTGCGAAACGGCGCTGGACTCGCTGGAGCGCAAACTCAGTTGCAGGATCCGTTTGCCAGGGTTCGCTATTTCCATCAATGTTGACCGCTCGGCCTGCCCTTGAGCCGCTTGCGCGCGCATGGCGGCAATACTGGCAAAGGACGAACCCGGCTCGCAATGCTGCAGCAACCAGGCAGAAAAATCCTGTTCCGACATGCCCTCCAACTGCAGGTTGGGGCGTGCCATCATGGGCAGGAAGGTCGGGCTGACGTAGGTGATGTGATGCGCGGCGTCGAACGAGACAAAGGCATCGGGGCTCATGCTGAAAATGGCTGTGAGTTGTTCGTTGCGTTCTTCGATCAGGCGCTGCGCGGCCTGGCGCGCCAGCAGGTTCTGGTTGATTCGCTGCAGGTAGCGCGTCAGCACCGTAGACAAGGCCAGCAGCAGCATGCTCAGAATGGCGGCCTGCAGCCATAAGGCTTGTGCGGCACGCTCATGGTTGGCCAGCAGATACTTGGTGTCCAGGCCGTTGAGTACGGCCAGTCGGTAATTCGGGAGCTTGCGATAGTGGTGAAGCCGCTCGATGCCGTCCACCACAGACGCGCTCATGAAAGTGCCGGTCAGCTGGCCCTGCGCGATGCGGCTCAGCATCTGAGAGTTGGTGGCCTCTGTGCCAAACTCTTCCTTGCTTCCGATCTTGCGGGCGCGCGCCACGCCGTCCAGGCCATAGAGCGCCATGACGCCCTTGCTGCCAAGTTGCAAATCGTTATAGAAGCGCGTGAAGTAGCCGGGGTCGATCGACACCACGACAACACCGGCAAACTCGCCGTTGGCGTGGTTGATGCGTCGCGTCAGTTGCACCGACCACTTGCCGCTGGCGCGCCCGAGTACCGGTTTGGAAACAAACAGTTCGCCGCTGTCCGCTGCCACATGCACCTTGAAATGTTCACGGTCTGACAGGTCAAGCTTGCCGTTGATGGGCAGGTTCGCCAAAACATAAATCCCGTGCGCATCGATGATGCCAACCTGGTTGAAAATTTCTGTATCAATGACACCCTGTCTGCTGAGCGCCGCCAGGTCCAGCCGGTCGCCGATTTCCAGGTAACGCGCCTGGATGAAACGGATGACCTGGTCGGCGCTGCGAAAGGTCCGGTCAGCATGTTCCTGACTGACACGCGTCAGATTGGCCAGATCGCGCTCGGCACTGGCCAGTTCCTTGGTGCGGCTATCGCTGACCAGGGCGAACACGTGCCACCAGGCCAGGCCAAGCAGTATGGCCGTGGCCAGCCAGAGCAGCAGCAAGGGGCGTCTGAGCTGCGCGTCACCGCGCCGGCTGGTGATGGAAAACTTCATCAGTCTGAGGGTAACGCGGTGGCTGCAGGGCTTCAGGTCATGTGGCTGCGCACCCAGGCTACAACTTGCAGCGGGCTGAAGGGCTTGATGAAATAGGCGTCCGCTCCACGTCGGCGCGCTTCATCATGGTCAACCGTCTGGGCTCTGGCGCTGATCATGGCAACCACGATGTCGCGTGTCTTGGGGTCGGACTTGATAGCGTCAAGTACTTGCATTCCGTCCATTTCGCCTGGCATCATGACATCGAGCAGGATGATGCGGGGGTGATCATGGCGCGCCGTTTCCAGCGCAGTGACGCCGTCCTCGGCTTCCTTGACTGTGAATTCCTTGCACAGCGATATGCTCAATAGGCGGCGAATGTCGGAATGGTCATCGACGATCAGAATGTAAGACATGAGTCGGCCCGTGTAGAGATTTACTTAGTTTAGGATGCCGGTCGCAATGGCAAGCAAGCGATCAAAAGGCACTGGCTTGGGCAAGACCTCAATGCCAGCTGGAACCGGACCGCGGCGTGCGATTTCGGCAGCGTCCAGGCCGCTGACCACCACAATGGTGGTGTGGGCCGCCTCGGGTGCTTTACTCAGGACGCGCAACATTTCGAAGCCATCGGTGAACGGCATGTTCAGATCGGTTATCAGCAGATCCGGTCCCCCCCGCCCAATGGCCATCAGGGCGGCAACCGCGTTGTCGACGGTTGCCAGGTCGAGCTTGATCGGCCAGCGTGACATCTTGGCCTGGTACAGACGCAGCAGACTGAGGTCGTCCTCCACAATCAGTACGCGCAGGCGACGTTCCTTGTCCACCGCGGGCAGTCTAGCCGGCGGACTGGGTGCATCAACAGCTTTGTGCAACAAGCGATCGACCGATTCGCGCATCACGCGACGGTGACCGCCGGCGGTTTTCCAGGCCTGCAACAAATCGCTTTCAACCCAGAGTTGCACGGTGCCGATCGAGACACCCAGCAGCGCAGCGGCCTCGCGGGTGGTGCAGAAGGTCTTCTCAATATGTGGTGTTGCCATGCAGCGTGGATTTTCGGAGTGACCCTAATGGCTTGGCATCATAGCAAATTCTGGCACTTATTATCATTTCTTAAAATTTATTGGTGTTTATGAATCCAGTTCTGCCGCCTCGATCAGGAACCGGACCCGGCGCACGCCATTCCACGCGTCGGCGTCGAGTCGAAACGCCAGTTTGACCCGCGCCGGCAGAGGCTCGGTGCGGCCAAACCAGATGCCGTCGACTGGCTGCCCCTGGTGCTTGAGTTTGAGCGCCAGATGCTTTTCTCCGACCAGGCGTTGCGACAGGACTTCCAACTCTTCGCTGAACGTCGGTGCAGCAAAACCCTGACCCCACACTTCGCGGTGCAGCACGTCCACCAGCTCAACCCGGCGGTATTGCGGCTGCAGCGGACCATCGGTATCAATGCGCCGCGTCAGCGTCGCTGCGTCCAGCCACTCGGCCGCCACGTTGCTCAGCGCCTGCTCAAAGGCGTCAAGCTGCCTTCGTTCCAGTGTGCAACCGGCAGCCATGGCGTGACCGCCAAAGCGCAGCAGCAGTCCCGGGTTGCGCTTGGCCACCAGGTCCAGCGCGTCGCGCAAATGAAACCCTGCAATCGAGCGCCCGGAGCCCTTGAGTTCGTGTTCATGTCCGGTGGCTGCGCTGGCGGCAAAGACAAAGGTCGGGCGATGCAGCTTGTCCTTGATGCGCGAGGCCACAATGCCGACCACGCCCTCGTGAAACGAGGCGTCAAAGAGGCAGATCGCGGGTGGAGCTGCCTGCTCCCCGCTGAACAGGGCTTCGGCCACCGCGAGGGCCTGATCGCGCATGCCACTCTCAATCTCGCGCCGCTCGCGATTGATGCCGTCCAGCGCTTTGGCCAGTTGCTGGGCGCGCGCCGGATCGTCGCTGAGCAGGCACTCTATGCCCAGCGTCATGTCGGACAGGCGCCCCGCGGCGTTGATGCGCGGCCCCAGCGCAAAGCCGAAGTCAAAGCTGGTGGCGCTGCGTGCTTGCCGCGCGGAGACTTCAAACAGCGCAGCCATGCCGGCGGGCATGGCCAGCGCGCGCACCCGCTTCAGCCCCTGGGCTACCAGCCGGCGGTTGTTGGCATCGAGCTTCACCACATCGCTCACCGTTCCCAGTGCGACCAGGGGCAGCAGGGCATCAAGCTTGGGCTGATTGTTAGTGTCGATCTGCCCGCGCTGGCGCAACTCGGCGCGCAGCGCCAGCAGCACATAGAACATGACGCCAACGCCGGCGATGGATTTGCTGGCGAACGGGCACAGCGGCTGGTTCGGGTTGACGATGACATCGGCTTCGGGCAGTTGGATCTGACCGTCGATGCTGGCGGGCAGGTGGTGATCGGTCACCAGAACCTGCAGGCCCAGCGCGCGCGCCTTGGCCACACCCTCGAAGCTGGCAATGCCGTTGTCCACGGTGATCAGCAGGTCGGCACCGCTGTCCTTGACGCGTTGCGAGATCGGCGCTGTCAGGCCGTAGCCATCCTGCACCCGGTCGGGCACGATGTAGCCGACGTTCTTTGCACCGAGCAGGCGCAAACCGCGCACCGCGACGGCGCAGGCCGTGGCGCCATCACAGTCGTAGTCGGCGACGATGCAGATTCGCTTCTCTTGCGCCATCGCATCGGCCAGCAGCACCGCGGCCGCGCTGTTACCCAGCAGGCTGTCGGGCGCGAGCAGGCGCGCCAGGCCGTCATCGAGTTCATCGGTGCCGAGCACGCCGCGCGCCGCGTAGAGTTGCGCCAGCAGCGGGTGCACGCCGGCCTGTTCCAGGGTCCAGACGGTACGGGGTGGAATGTCGCGCGGGACGATTTTCATAGCGGTTCAAGAAAGCGGGTGACGGACGGCCGCTTGAAATTCAAGGGGCCGGTCATCGCGAGGCCGCAGGCTGCGGCGATCCATGAGAGTGGATTGCCGCTCTTCGCTCGCAATGACAAACCAGAAACAAAGGTCTGCGTGGCACGTTCGCCGCACAGGGTCAGTTGAACGGACCCGCCTTGCTGCAGCGCTTTGAGCAGCGCCGCGCATTCGGTGGTATCGAGTTGTTCCCAGGCCTGCGCCCAGGCTGACCAGTCCTCGTTCAGGGCCGCCTCGCGCAGTGAATCGGCGACCTGTGGTGCTGCGTCGGCGGCGGGGCTCAGCGCAGGCGCAAGCGTGCCCGTGCCGCTGAGCCAGAATGAATTGACCACCGGTAAGCCACGCTCGCTGCGTGATTCATTGACCGGGTGGTTGTAGAGCAGCATCTGCATCTCGCTTTGCAGGCGCCGCAGTTGAGCGGCCCGGCTGTCAGTCGGCAGCCAGTTGCTCACATCGTGCCCGCTGGCGCGATCCAGCGAAGCGGTGGCAAGGCCGTCGAACAGATCGCTCTGTGCCAGCCAGCGCCTTGGCTGCTGGTAGTGCAGGCTGATGCCGTCTTCGGCAAAGTAGGGTTGCATGGCGCTGAGCAGCGCCTGCGAGTCCTGCTCGGAAAAGTCTGTCAGCGCTGAGCCGCTCATGACCACACGCTGGCTGCCGATTTTCCAGTGGCAGGGTGTAATGAAGCCCCAGGCGCCATCGGCCGCCAGGGTCTGTCGGGCCTGCAGTGCGGCCCAGGGAATCATACCGTCGGCCAGTGGCAGCGCCAACGCGCGCCCCAGCGCCCTTTCGTGGGGTGCTGACAGGCTGGACGGCTCTGACGGCTCGGCAGCCTGGGCGACCAGAGCTGAAAGCAGTTTTTGCAGGTTGGGCAGTTTGAGCGTGGGCAAGACCACGGCGCAGCCTTCAGAGCGGCAATGGGCGAACGGAATCAGGAGGTGCATGGCGTGATTGTGCGGGATGCCACAATGGCACTTCATTCCACGCTGATCGGTCCATGCAAGTCCCCTACGAACTCATCCTCGGCTGGCGCTATACGCGCGCTGGCCGC
>CAIYGK010000389.1 GCA_903925725.1 uncultured beta proteobacterium
CGCTGGCATGGATGTGATCAGCGGCATGCACACTCGATTGGAGAGTTTTACCGAGCTCAGCGCCGCAGCCGCTCGCAATGGTCTCAGGTTGATCAACATCCGCCACAACAATCTTCCTCTGCCCACCGGCAGTGGCATCAAACGCAGCGGCAAACGCCTCCTCACAGTAGGCACCGATTGTGCTCTGGGCAAAAAGTACACCGCCCTGGCGCTTACGAATGCGATGCAGAACATGGGTGCCAAGGCCAGCTTTCGCGCCACTGGCCAGACCGGCATCATGATCGCAGGCAGTGGCATTGCAATTGACGCGGTAGTTGCCGATTTCATAGCCGGAGCGGCAGAACTGCTGTCCCCAGCTAATGATGTAGACCATTGGGATGTCATTGAGGGTCAGGGCGCGCTGTTCCATCCCGCCTACGCAGGCGTCACACTGGGTTTGCTGCACGGATCGCAACCCGATGCATTGGTGCTATGTCACGACCCCTCGCGCGAGACAATCGAGGGCTACCCCCATATCACGCTGCCAAGTCTGCAAACGGCGATTGACCGCTATGTTGAGGCCGGGCGACTGACCAACCCACAGGTGCGTTGTGTCGGCGTGGCCGTCAATTCATCCTCTCTAGACGAAGCTGGCTGGCAACAATATCGCTGCGCGTTCCAGGCCGAGCTAGGACTGCCCGTGTGCGATCCGATGCGAGGTGGTGTCGACGCCATCGCACGCGAGCTGATCGGATAATGCTCACGCTGCACAGCACCATCGAACACTGGCCAATGAAAGAGCCATTCGAAATCTCCCGTGAGACGATGACCGAACTTCCATTGTTGACCATCACACTGACGGACCAAAATGGCGTGTCCGGACGTGCTGAAGCAGCAGGCGTTGACTATGACGGCGAAACGCCAGCGAGCATGGCCGCGCAGATTGAGGTGATATTGAAGAATTTGCATGCCGACATCGCTGGCGACGTGCTCAACTGCCTATTGCCATCGGGTGGTGCCAGGAATGCCGTGGATTGCGCCCTCTGGGACCTGCGAGCCAAACGCAATGGCGTACCGGCCTGGCAATCAGCCGGCCTGGCGCAACTTCAGCCGGTTCTGACCTCCTTCACCATCGGACTGGGGTCGGCAGAAGAGACGCGTCAGCGTGCGCGCGCTGCCAGGAATATGCCGCTAATAAAGATCAAGGCAGATGGGCATCGGCACATCGATATTGTTGAAATTGTGCGTGACGAACTGCCACAGGTGCGCCTGATCATCGACGCCAATCAAGCCTGGGACATACATCTACTGGAAGCTCTCTTGCCCCAACTGCTAGCGGCAGGCGTAGAACTGATCGAGCAACCACTGCCTCGCCATGAAGACGCAGTCCTGGGCCGCTTGCGTTCGCCAATACCACTTGCTGCAGATGAGTCCTGCACTGATCGTGGATCACTTCTTGCGCTGGCTGGCCGGTACCAAGCCGTCAATATCAAACTCGACAAGTGTGGCGGCCTCACCGAGGCTTTGGCCATGGTGCGCCAGGCGCGCGAGCTCGGTCTGGACGTGATGGTAGGAAATATGTGTGGGACTTCACTGGGCATGGCGCCCGCTTTCCTGGTCGCGCAGTGGGCAAATTGGACTGACCTTGATGGTCCCTTGCTCCAACGGGGCGACCGTCAATTCGCCATGAGCTACGTTGACGGAGAGGTACACCCCCCTTCATCTGAACTCTGGGGTTGATCCGTCAAATCCATGA
>CAIYGK010000390.1 GCA_903925725.1 uncultured beta proteobacterium
CCGCGCGCGACGCGGCGCTGGCCCAGCAGCGCATGCAGGAACACTTCAGAAACGGGCTGGAAGCGGCAAATTAGGCAGGTCCTCAAAAGACGTAATAAGGGCCACTGCCAACCGGCGAGGATTGCCCCTCGATGCCTATAAAAACCCGGCGCCCATAAAAGAAGGGCAAACCCCAATCAAAGCTGCTGCCATCACCCAGCGGTCCGGACAGCGTCGGCAGCACCGACTTGCTGCCATCCGAAAACAGCGCCGTCGCATTGTCGATATCAAACGCAATCGTGCTGCGCTGGGCGTTTGCGCCAGTCAGCGAGGCCGACAGGGCTGTGCGCGATAGCGGACAGTAAAACCCGATATTGCTGGTAGTGCAACTGGCAATGGCTGTCGAATCAAAGTACAGGCCATTGGAGCCGGTGTCGATAAAACTGGTGACGTAGCTTTTCCCAAGGATTGAGGTCGTCAAATTTCCCAGTGCGTCGGTCGTTAGCACCGAGCCGGTCGTGAACTGGTTGTTGGACTGCGTACCTACTCCAAAAATAAGAGAGCCGACGATGCTGGCAGCACCACCCGCTGCGACGGCAGGCAGATCAATCACAACGCCATTGTTGTCCTGCGCGAACAGCGGCACCGGGTTCTTCAACTGCTTGGCGGGAGCGGCCAACGCACCCACCGTGCGCCGACAACTGGCGTCGGTGCAGGTGTAATAGGAACCATTGTGGCTCGTTGACGTACAGCCCGCGCCGCAATCATCCTTGAACAAGCCAATGCCGAGAATTCCGTTCGCGCCCAGTGCTTGCGCCGTGGTCATGGCCACACCGCCAACCGAACAGGCTGCAGCCGGATTACCAAATGCGGGGTCAGCGATCAACTGAATCGGCACACTGGCCGCCGTCTTCTCGCCCAGCACAATATCGGCGCTAAGCACCGGCCCCCAAGCGAAGGTGTTGTCAACAAACTGCGCACAGCTCAGAAGCGGAAAACCGGTGCTGCCGGTGAGGCGGGGCAAATTCAGCGAAGACGGCACGAGGCTGGACAACAAGCGCAAGCCGGTGGAGCCGGTATCAACCAGAACATGGTCAATGGTCTGGCACAGTGTGTGGCTCCCAGGTTGGCAGACCGTGACCGTCGCATACAGGCGATTGACGTTGTAGCCCGAATTTGGCGGTCCGCCGTCCACCACAATGCTGAGCACATTGTTCAGTGCCGTTGGCGCTGGCGCTGGCGCTGGCGTTGGCGTTGGCGTTGGCGTTGGGTCCGAACCCCCGCCCCCGCCACAGGCAGCGAGCAGTGATGCGAGCAGTACAAGCGCGGCCAGGCGGCGTAAAAAACTATTGCAGCACATCATTGATATTGACACCAGCCGGGATCAGCGCGGGCGCATAGGCGTAACCAGAAAAATTGCGCATGCGCCCGCTCGAGCGAAGCACCAGTGTGTCGCGCGCCACCGTTGCAGGAGAACCCCGTTTACCGAGCATGCGGGCCTGCTCCATTTCCGCCTTGAAGGTACTGAAATGCTCACCCAGCAGCGCACTCAGGTCAGGTAAAACCGGACCGCGCCAAACCAGCGCAAACACGATCCCTGCAGTGTTGCTGTACTCCAGAACCCGGGTACCGGTCTCGTGTTGAACCTCTTGCACTGTGTACAGACCATCGCCTGCCGCCGTGGTTGCCGCCAGTCGCTTTACACCGGAGGCCAGCGTCGCCGTTGGAGTTGCTGGCGCTGCTGAAGGCGCGCCCCCGAGCGCAGCCAATACCTGACCGGCGCCGCTTGTCAGGGCCACTACCATGCACACAGTTCGCACCAGGTTGCAGCACATCAATCTGCAGCCTGAAAAAATCGTCTCAACAGTCAATCGAAACAGGGATCGAACCGGCATTGTGAACATGAGGGCAGTGTAGTAGAAGCGTGCTTCCCATGCGCTGCGAGGGTGCATTGTGCGACTCCAAAGCTTTGCGCCCGGAGACCGTCTGAAACGAGCAATTGGTCTGCCCGGAGGGGATCGAACCCCCGACCCACAGCTTAGAAGGCTGTTGCTCTATCCAACTGAGCTACGGGCAGAGATCGTGAGAAAGAAAGACATGGTCGGGGCGAAAGGATTCGAACCTTCGACCCTCTGGTC
>CAIYGK010000391.1 GCA_903925725.1 uncultured beta proteobacterium
AACTATTGATCCGGTTGGGAATTTGATACTGAGTGGGACAGCGATGCAGCACTCCAACTCCGCCACATGGGCACTTTCCTTTTCCGGCAGCGTCACGGGCAAAACCTTCACGGCGACCGGCACTGTGCGGTCGCTTGACGGAAAAACGGTGTACAGAAACTGCAAATTGACCCTAACCCACTAGCAGAGTCGGCAAGCGTTGCAAGGTACATCAACGGGATGTGGATGTACATTCAGAACTGATCTCGCCCCATACCCGGGGCCCTGGGGCCAACGGACTTCCCGCACTTTTCCTCCCTGAGCGGGGCCTGGATGTGTGACAGCAAATAGGCTTTCTACCCAGACTTTGTGCCGGGTTCTTTTTGCCCCTATATACTGGATATAATCACAGTATGAAGACCGAAATTCAATATCGCTGGCGCATCATGTGGTTGGGACATTGGGCAACAACCGGCCACCACTGCACCGAGGAGCAAATCCGCAGGGAACACCCTGAAGCGTTGCGCATTGATGATTCACGCCGCGAGCTGCGAGTTGCCGATACCTTCGATGAGCGAAAGAACGTCATGTTCCCTACCCCTTCATTCGTCAAGCAGCCGGCAAGGGAGAGCAAATGAGCACTGCTGCGAAAACAGCGGCGGCGACGTCTTACGCTGCCGCGCACTGGTGGCGCGTGATGAAACCTGCACTGACACGCGGTGCCCTGCTTGTATGGCGGTGGCTATGACGGTCGGTCTGCCGCGCTGCGCCATACCGTCGTTGGGATGATTGCAGGACTTAATTTATTTCCAGATTCGCTTCAACGCGCAGGCGACGATGAACGGCTCAAAGACACTAAGGAGTCAGTCGCTTCGGTCCTTAGCAACCCCGCGATCACAAGGCTTGGCGTCTAATGCCACGTGGTCACCGCTTGGTCGAGCTTTGAAGGCTGCAATGGATCGGCGGTGGCGATAGATTGCAGCCAACACAAAAGTGGACAGGGCGTATGCCGTGGCGGTGTAGTACCAATCTCCATGCAAAAACATGAAAATGCAAGCGGCATCAATGAGCCACCCAACTCCCTTGGGAAGCGGGTCGGCAATCGGCTCTTTGGATGGATTGAGATACAGCGCAGAAAAATATAGAAGGCACATGATCCACACAAAACCTATCAAAGGCCAAGCAACCCATCCGATGTCACGCCAAGCGCCAAGGTATGTGGCAACCAGGAGCGCGCAATTCTGCGCCAGCGACATCAAAAGTTTGCTGTTCATTAAAACCTTCGTCAAAACTTGAACATGCACCAAGACCGGCGCTCATAGCTGCTTCGCCACGCGGCATCGAGTCACGTCACCACCTTTTTCTCGCATGAGTGCAGTGATTGACTCACTAACGACCCAAACGCCGCGATACTGTGCTGAAAACTTTGCTGATTACGTTAGCGATCAACGTCGCACATAAAAACGCCAGTAAAAGAGGTGCCAGCGATTTCAACAGTTCGAACAAGAACCACGCTGTATAAATTCCTAGACTCGTGATCAGAGTAGCCTCGCCCGGCTTGCTTTTAAGGCCAGCTATGCTCTTTAATGCCGAAGACCGAATTTCCTCATTTCCGCAGCACCAACCAACACACCAAGCAATGAATGCAACTTCAAACATCAGTATCGTTTGAGGAGACAACCAAGCGGTAAGGTTGACTATGCCCCCCCAACAGATAAGCATTAGAACGACACCGGCAATTTTCCCGAGCATATGAAAGTCCAAGTGCTGCGCACGTTCAAAAAGGATTCAATAGTGCATTCTAGAAGACCGCTCTCGCTGCAACCCGGTCTGACGGTGGCAGCTTACAAAAGTTCACCAATTGCTACGGAAGCCGTCAACCGCAAAGTCGCCTACACACCCATCGTCTGCGGCAGCGGATCGGTTGCCCAGTTGTATCGGTAGACCTCTTCTAGCTTCAGGCACGCCACTATGGTTCGCTGCACTTGTGCCGGTGTGAGGCTTGTCCCTTTGGCTTCTTGCCAGCAGCCGTCGATAACGTCCTGGTCATGCGCCATAAGCTTTTCGTCTGGCGATTGCTGCCCGTAGGTCACCACCGCCAGTGCCGACAATGCCAGCGCAACGACTACAACCCAGCGCACGTATCTCTTCATTGCGGAATTGTATTTGTGGCGCTCATCAGTGCTTGGTCACTCAACGAAGCGCCGTATTGAGCAACCCCGCCAGTCTTGCACCGGCCACGGTCAATCGTTGTTCCATCACCGGCGTGTACCGCTGCACGTAATCCATCCCTACCAACCGCTCTGGGTAGAACCCGGGAGTACCGACGATTTTGCAGGACTCCTCGGCCGCATGGACCACGTTCAGGTCGGCAGCGTTGGGAGCATCGCGCTTTGACGTCAATCGCTCGGTCAGCGTGCCCACATCTTCGTTCAGGTTCTTGATCAGACCGGAATCCCAGAATGAGTGCAGATTACTACCGCGCATGAATGCTTGTAGCTGGTAACCATTGCCACCTTTGTCGTCAGCGTAGCCGGTGTGGAGCGGTTGATGCACGTCTGCCTCGAAGTGAACGACGTATTTCAGTGCCTTGAGCCTGGCTTCATCTGTTGCACCGGATGACAGGATTTCAAGTTGCTTCGCAATCGCCCCGACCACACAGCCGCCATCGGGACAGTCGCGCACAGCATCGTAGGTGCAGGTGCTCCGGGGGAAGTTGACGTAGTGCCATGGGGCTGTCGCAGGACTGCGGTGCTCGTCTGGCCAAGTGGAGATTGATTGCAGTGTTGCTCCTGGCTCCAGTGCGAGCAGTCGATCAACTTCGGTTCGGGCTTTTGCGGACAGCTGTGTTTCTGCCAGACTTGCAACAACTTGGTGGCCATCTTTGCCCCAAGCGAAGACGTTGCTCGCCAGGATCGTCGTCAGGATGGCGAACGCTGCATTGAACACGATGCGACATCTATTGGGCACTTGTTGAATCTCCGGCTATTGCACTTTCATTGCTACTTCGAGCCCCAGCGCCAACGAGGTGGTTCGCCCTTGGCATAACAGATGGCCACCAGTGCAGCGCCCAGGACGAAGACGCTCAGTCCAAAGGCCAACGGTGCACTATGCGGCGGAAACAGGACGCTTGCTGCGAAAAGCAAAGCGGCAAATGCTCCAAGGACCACCCAGCCATGCCACGTGCTCGGGATTCCCCAGCCCCAGCCGTAGGACTTTGCCGGAAACCAGTATTCTGTTGGTTCACTCATGGGCATCATCATATGTTGTGATTGTTGCGATGATCAACCAGGCAGTTTGGCCACGACCATACAATTTCGTTCACTTCGCAGCACTTACCGAGGAACCACCTTGAGCGAGAACACCATCGTCGCCACCAACCCCTCG
>CAIYGK010000392.1 GCA_903925725.1 uncultured beta proteobacterium
ATAGTGATCGACCCGATGCTCGAGTAACAAGTCGCGCATTTCCAGCCAGCTTGGCGCGGCGAGCTGCTCGCCGGTCTTCAGGAAATAGTCGATTTCACGGAAAATCCAGGGACGTCCCTGAGCAGCACTACCGATCATCACCTCGTCGGCTCCTGTATAAGCGAGGACTTCTCTGGCTTTCTGGGGACTATCAATATCGCCGTTCGCCACAACCGGGATAGACAAACTGGCCTTGACCGCGCGGATCGTATCGTATTCTGCGCAGCCCTCGTACATATCAGCGCGCGTGCGTCCATGCAAGGTTAGTGCGCTGATGCCGCAATCCTGCGCCAGGCGTCCTATCCGCAAGGCATTGCGCTCATCCCTGCTCCAGCCGGTGCGTGTTTTGAGCGTAACGGGGATGCCATGTGGCCGGCAGGCCGTCACAACCGCTTCGAGGATACGCGCGACTAAATCCTCATGTCGCAATAAAGCGGAGCCTGAGGCCACGTTGCACACCTTTTTGACCGGGCAGCCCATGTTGATGTCAATGACGCGTGCGCCTTTGCCGATATTGAACACCGCTGCCTGCGCCATCATCTCTGGATCCGCCCCGGCAATCTGCACGGCTACCGGATCGATTTCGCCGTCATGATTGAGTCTGCGCGAGGATTTGACGCTTTTCCAGAGCTGCGGATTGCTCGCCGCCATCTCTGACACCGCATAGCCAGCCCCCAGTCGTTTTCATAACTGACGAAATGGCCGATCCGTCACTCCCGCCATGGGAGCGACAAAAACGTTATTCGGGAGAGTCCAGGGACCGATTTGCATGGGTAAATTGTAATCGCAGCTGAAACGTGGGATTACAAGCGCATACCTTGCAGTAAATGGCGGGCGAGGGGCGCGCGCAGCGCAGGAATGAGATCCATGCCGAGTAGAGCTAAGCCAGCCGCGTGCTCGACGATGGGCCAGCGGGTTGTAAAAATGCGGGACATGACGTCAGTGAGCCGGGCGGTGAGCTGGCGGTCTGGTCCGCGTACCTGCTGGAATGTGGTAAGCGCCTGAGCAGGGTTGCTGTCAGGTGCATCAAACCAGTCTTGCAGTGAGAATGCCAGTGCTGCGGCGTCTCGCAGCCCCAGGTTGAGTCCTTGTCCTGCCACGGGATGAAGCGTCTGGGCGGCATTGCCGATCGCGACTGAGCGGCCGTCAACGGCTGGCTGTGGCATGTTCAATATTAAGGGAAGCGCTGCGACAGGATGCTGGACGGTCAGGTTACCCAGACGTGTGCCAAACATTTGCGTGAGTGCGATGGAGAAGTCCTCAGCGCTGAGTGCACTGAGTGTTTTGGCACGCTCAGGCGCACAGCACCAGACGATCGATTGCTGCCCGACTGCATCGGGGTGGGGAAGGACAGCGAGCGGTCCTTCCTGAGTGAATCTTTCAAAGGCCCAGCCCGGACGGGGCAAACTCGCCTGCGCATGGGTTATCAGCGCCATCTGTGCATATTGGCGGCTGATTTCTGTCTCGGGTTTGCCATCGGCTTGCACAGCCAGGCTCGCACGCACAAGGTGATCACCCTGGCCGATTTCAATCCCTGCAGCGTCTTGCGTGCGGATGCGTGCAGCGGGGCCGTTGAGCAGGGTCACGCCGCTTTGTGCAACAGCCGCCGAGAGCTGCGCGTGCAAACTTGAATAACGCACGACACAGCCGAGCTGCGCCACGCCAAAGTCGTCGTGGCGAATGACCGTACGTCCAAGTCGCCCGCGCTGCGAAACGTGG
>CAIYGK010000393.1 GCA_903925725.1 uncultured beta proteobacterium
CTGAACATCAAACGCCGCCAGACCCGCCGCACCATCCGGACACACGTGCAGAACACACTGGCGCAAGGCGCTGGCCAAAGGTGCGTGAGCGATGATGAAAATGCCGTTCATTTGCTAAAAGGAAAGAAAAGTACGATGACTTGTGACCAGCGCCAGCGTGTTTTCCAATAAATCAGGTGTTTGGATTATGACTTTTTGTGCGCAGGAAATAAAAATAGGAGAGAACGCAGCAAATCAGGTGCAGGCCCAGCGCTGATTGGAAGGCTTCGATTTCACTCAATCCCAGCGCCTTGAAGCCATCAATGGCAAGTCCAACGCCCCACTGAACCACGAAGACACCGGCGAAGATCACCAGGTTGTAGGCTGAGAGCGCACGCCCGGCGATGGCCGGTGCGAAAGCCATGCCAACCGCCGGTTGCGCCAGCGAAACAAAGGTGCAACTGACACAGTAAGCGGCCCACACAACACCCGACAGGCCCGATGCGGCAGGCCCCATGATGATCAGCAAGACCAGCAGCAAAAAACTCAGCGGCAGGCCGCGGGCAATCATCCAGTCGGCGTGAAATCCGCGCCGCGTCAGCCCGGGATTAACCATGCCCCAGGCCCAGAACGCACACAGCATCGCGATGTTGATCCAGAACAGGCCGCTAGCGGCCTGCATCGCACTGTAGCCGGCGACCTTGGTCATCCACGGCACAGCCCAGAGCGTTTGCATCGCGACCAGACCGCCATAGCAAAAAAAACCGATCGGTGCCATCTTCCGAAAATAAGGATGCTTCCAGACTTCGGCGTAACTGATTTTTGCGCGCTCGCCTTCGCCCACTGGTGTGGCCGGGATCTGCCATTTCGGCACTTGCCAGGCAATCAGTGCAATGGCCAGCAGCAACAACACGGCCAGGCCCCAGAACAGCACCCGCCAGCCAAGCAGTGGTATCAGCCATTGCACCGGCAGGGTCGAAGCCACCATGCCAAGCGAGCCCGTCATCAGCATCCAGGAGTTGGCGCGCATCAGGGTGGCCGCTTCAAACCAGCGCCGGTAGCCCGTCAGCGGTGCCATCAGGCAGGCACTAACGCCTATCCCGCACAGAATTCGTCCGGCCAGCAAACCGGCAAAACTGGTGGCAAAGGAAAAAGCCACGCAGCCCAAGGCGGCGACCAGCAAAAGGTAAAGCATGACGGTTCGTGGACCATGGCGATCGAGCCAGGTTCCAAGCGGTAACTGGGTCGCCGCGAAACCCAGAAAATAGCCACCGGCAAGCAAGCCCAGGTCACTGGCGCTGAGCGCGAATTCCAGCGTCAGCGTCGGCGACAAGGTCGCCGTGATGGCACGAATCAGGGCCGACAGGAAGTAGGCAAAGGCAAAGGCCAGAAAAACAAGAATGGCGGCACGCCGGGGCAAAAGGGTACCAGTCGGGAATTGACGCATGGACCGATTATCTGTGCTGCGCCCACAGCAGTTGCCACGCCCCCATCCAGCAACGCGACTGGCCGGCGAACGTTGGCGCCGGCCATGGGTGATTATTCTTTGCGGTAAGCGTCGTGGCAGGTC
>CAIYGK010000394.1 GCA_903925725.1 uncultured beta proteobacterium
GCGAGCGGAAGTTATCGGGAACAACGAACTCTCATTGCTTGCGCTCAATTTCAATCACATGGCGGAACGCCTTGATGCGGCCCACATAGAATCGGATTTGCTCTATACGCTGGTGCTGGAGGCCTCCAAAACCCTGGAGATTGGCGAAATGGCCGCCAGCCTTGCGCGCGTGTTGCTGCAGGAGCTTCACCCACGACGTGTGACTTTCTTTCTGGAGACCGACGCGCGGGGCTGGATCTGCGCCTCGCAGACAAGCGCCGGGGAGCAAGAAACCGCAAGCGGTGAGGACGCTCTGGAAGCCGTTCTCGTCGGCGACGCAGGGAATTTGCAGCCACTGCTCGACAACGTGCCGGGGCAAATCCTAGCCGCCGCCTGTCGCACGCAGAAGTTGCAGTTGACAAGCGACGCGGGCGGCATGAATTTTGTGCTGCCTGCCGTGGCGGACAGGCATCTGGTCGGTCTGCTCATCTGCGTTGGCATTCCCCCAACAACGCAGTTGGGAGAGTACCTGTTTGAGAAGCTGGGGATGCACCTGGCGCTCGTCGCGAGCAATTCGAGGAATTACACCAGCGCCATCACCGACGGACTCACGCGCTTCAAGAACAAGCGCTATGGCTTGATCCGACTCGAAGAGGCCGTGTACACGGCAAGGCGCTACAAATCCTGCCTCGGGCTCGTGATGTGCGACATTGATCACTTCAAACGGGTCAACGACAGCTACGGGCATCCGGCAGGGGATGCCGTGCTCAAAGAGGTAAGCCGCCGGATCGCGATGAGCGTGCGCCAGGCCGATGTAGCGGTGCGCTACGGCGGCGAGGAGTTCATGCTGATTCTGCCCGAGACCGAAGTCCATCAGCTTGCGGCGATTGGCGAGAAGATTCGCCAGGCGGTGGCGGTGGCGCCAGTGGATCTGGGCGCGATCAGCGTGGCGCTCCCTCTCACCATCAGTGTGGGTGTCGCCGCCTTTCACGCTGACAGCGATAGCGGCGAGTCCTTGATCGCGCGCGCTGACGCAGCCCTGTACCGGGCCAAGGAAGGCGGGCGCGATCGAGTCGAGTTAGACCCGTGAATAGCGTTTCAAAACTTGACTCGACCACCATTTGCCGGGTTCATAAGCGCATGGCGCATGCGGTGGTGTACGCATTCATCTTTTCAGGTCGGTTCAAGGTGACGATGGCGATGCCAACTCAATGTTCCTTCTTCCTGGGGTGCCACCCGACGAATGCCGGGTAGTGGCGTTGGACCACTGTTCCATTGACGTCCCAGGCCAGGCATTGCCCCACGAAGTGCGGCGGAGAGCCGTCGACCGCGTCAGGCAGCGGTCCTTCCGGCAAGGTCTGGAAGGCAACCGTGGCCATGTTGAACAGAAGCTCCCTCAGGTGCGTGCAACCGCGTGCGCCACCAAGGTTGGTCTGGATGGCATGTCGCCAGCCAGGCCCCATGGTGCATCCAAGCATCTTCTGCATCGGAGC
Source organism: uncultured beta proteobacterium (assembly GCA_903925725.1). Taxonomy (GTDB): domain Bacteria; phylum Pseudomonadota; class Gammaproteobacteria; order Burkholderiales; family Burkholderiaceae_C; genus Rhodoferax. Next base: position 1,473 of record CAIYGK010000394.1, read on the forward strand.
TTGAGCCATTGGGCACTCTGGATGCGGCACGTCATCCATTGCCACCGCGATCTCGCGAACCACAAATTCGTCGTCGATCGTCACCCGTATGGACAGGCCGTGAATAGGCTCTCCCGGCTGCCAGGTCCCCTCGCCAGGGATGTCCATGGTGTGTGTCTTCGTGTCGCGCATCTCGGCCTCAATGTCCCACAATCGGTCCTCTCTCTGAAAACCTCGGTAAACAACGTCACGCGTATGGGAATGGGTTCGGGGTTGAGGTGGTGGCAGTGGCAAAGCAGGACCTTTTGTGATTGGCAATGGGAGGCAACGTGGAGTGTAGGTTCTCTTTTCAACGAACGATTCAAGAACGCAATCTTTGATCATCCCATCAATCTGGCCCGGCGCCTCCTGTCTGACGGATTTATGCGGCAGAATGAAAGCAGCCCAAGCTACCCGCCCTGACAGAGGATATTGATCCGTGAAACCCGTCATCCTGATTACCGGCGCTTCGCGCGGCATTGGCGCGGCCACTGCCCTTCAGGCCGCCCGCGCAGGCTACACCGTGGTGGTGAACTATCACACCAATGCGCGTGCGGCGAATGAAGTGGTGCGGCAGATTGGCGCCCTGGGCGCCAATGCCATTGCGGTGCAAGCCGACGTGGCAAAGGAAGAACAGGTGCTGGCGATGTTTGCAACCATCGACGTCCAGCTCGGCCCCCTGTGTGCCCTGGTCAACAGCGCCGGTGTGGTGGACCTGGCAAGCCGCGTGGACGCAATGACAGTGACACGCCTCAAACGCATGTTCGATACCAACGTGATCGGCAGCATCGTGTGCGCGCGTGAAGCGGTGCTGCGAATGAGTACACGCCGCGGCGGTGCGGGCGGCGCCATCGTGAACCTCTCCAGCGTCGCCGCCACCCTGGGCAGCCCTGGCCAGTACGTGGATTACGCCGCAAGCAAGGGAGCCATTGACACGTTCACTGTCGGCCTTGCACGCGAAGTGGCAGCAGAGGGCATACGCGTCAACGCAGTGCGCCCCGGGGTCATCGATACCGGGATTCACGCCTCCGGTGGCCAGCCCGAGCGCGCACAGCAACTCTCTGCATCCATTCCCATGCATCGACCCGGTACAGCCGACGAAGTTGCCAGCGCCATTCTGTGGCTGCTTGGTTCGGATGCCAGTTACACGACCGGTGCGCTGCTCGATGTCGGCGGCGGACGTTGAGTTCTGGGCTGACTATTGCAATTTATCCTTACGAGGCCAACCATGATTGAAACCATTCACCACCGTATCTGCCCCCTGTGCGAAGCCTGCTGTGGGTTGGAGATCAAAGTGCAGGGTGGCAATGTCACCAGCATCAAAGGCCATGCGCAAGACGTGTTCAGCGCAGGATATATCTGCCCCAAGGGTGTAGCCCTGAAGGACCTGCACGAAGATCCCGACAGGCTGCGCACACCCATGATCAAGCGCAACGGCACATTCGTGCAGGCCACATGGGAAGACGCGTTTGCCGAAATTGAACGCCGCCTGCCGCCACTGCTGGCGGCCCACGGGCACAACGCCAGCGCGGTGGTGGTAGGCAATCCGTCGGCCCACAAGATCGGGCTGCTCAGCTACTTTGGCAAGCTGGCCCGCGCCTTGGGCACGAAAAACATATTTTCCTCCTCCACGCTGGACCAGATGCCCAAGCAACTCGCCAGTGGTTTGATGTTTGGCCACTGGCTCTCGGTCGCCCTGCCCGACATTGCGCGCACCGACCTGCTGCTTGTCATCGGCGCCAACCCACTGGCCAGCAACGGAAGCATGTGGACCGTGCCCGACTTCAAAGGCAAGGCCAGGGCCATGCAGGCGCGTGGCGGCAAGCTCATCGTCATCGACCCGCGCCGCACCGAAACCGCCGCAGTGGCCGATGCACACCACTTCATCCGTCCCGGCGCCGACGTATTCTTGCTGGCCGCCATGGTGCAAACCCTGTTTGCCGACAAGCTGGTGCGCCTTGGCAGCGTGGCGGCCTGGGTCAACGGCGTGGAAGAAGTTGGTCTGGCGGTGGCCGCATTTACGCCCGAGGCCGTGGCAGCGCGCTGCGGCCTGGATGCGCAGACGATTCGCACGCTGGCACGCGATCTGGCAAACACAGAGCGGGCTTGTGTGTACGCCCGCATCGGCACCTGCACCCAGGAATACGGCACGCTTGCCAGCTGGCTGGTGGATGTACTCAACGTGCTGACCGGGCACCTCGATATGCCCGGCGGCGCCATGTTTGCCAAGTCGGCTGCATTCGCATCCAACACCACCGGCAAGTCCGGCACTGGCAAAGGCGTGAGCACCGGGCGTCACTTTGCACGCGTGAGCGGCGTCCCTGAGGTGTTTGGCGAGTTGCCCATCACCTGCATGGCAGAAGAGATTGAAACGACCGGGCCGGGACAAATCCGCGTCCTGTTCACCGTGGCGACGAACCCGGTCCTGTCCAGCCCCAACGGCCCGCGCCTGGCGGCTGCGCTGGACACACTGGACTTCATGGTCAGCATGGATATCTACGTGAACGAGACCACGCGCCATGCGGATGTCATCTTGCCAGGCCTGTCACCGCTGGAAGATTTTCACTATGACCTGGCCTTCCCGCAGCTCTCCTGGCGCAACCACGCCCGCTACAGCCCACCGGTGCTGCCGCGCACCGATGGAACACCCGAGGAATGGCAAACCTTGTTGAAGCTGGCAGCCATCGTCCGTGGTGAGGGGGCACAGACCGACGCCAACGCGCTGGACGATGCCCAGTTCGCTGAAGATTCACAGCGCCTGGCGGGAGCCAATGCCGCTGCACTCATCGAGGCCACCAAGGGACTCAAAGGTCCACAGCGACTGCTGGAGGTCGCACTGCGCACCGGCCCCTATGGCGACTTGTTTGGCGTGAACCCTGACGGCCTGACACTGGCCAAGGTCATGGCCTCCAACAGCGCGGGAGGTCTAGACCTGGGTGAGTTGCGACCCCGTATTCCGGAGATGCTGCGCACGCCGAGCGGCAAGGTGGAACTGGCGCCGCCATCGCTGCTGTCCGACCTGATCCGCGCCGCGGCTGACCTGGCCAGTCCGGTGCCTGATCTGGTGATCATTGGCAGGCGCGATGTGCGCACCAACAACAGCTGGATGCACAACCTGCCCACTCTGGCCAAAGGACCGTTTCGCTGTACGGCACTGGTGCATCCTGAGGATGCGGAGCGCCTCAAGCTGCAAGACGGAGCCTTGGCACACATCGCCAGTGGCCCGCGCAGCATTCAAGCCCAGGTGCAGATCAGTGCCGAGATGATGCCCGGCGTGGTCAGCCTGCCGCACGGCTGGGGCCACAACCTGCCCGGCACCCGACTTAAGCTGGCTGCACAGCGCCCCGGCGTCAACCTGAACGCACTGCTGGACGACCAGCTACGCGATCCGCTTTCCGGCAATGCCGTTCTGGGGGGTGTGGCCATTACCATGCGGGCCATGCCCCGAGGCGTCTAAGCTTCCTATCCGCGGCAATTGGAGGGGGCATACTTGCCAGCCAATGTGCCGAAGGTGCCGTGGTTAATGACCGGGTTCTGATCTGCAGAGTTGCAGTTCCAGACAAGTTGGCCGTCTGGGGGAGTGGAACTCGTAGCAGTGCCGTAGAGCCTTGCTCCGTCTGAAGTTCCAACGCGGGGACCCAGAATCAGGGTATTGGCTCCCGTTGGCGCGATCAATGTCGTGTAGGTCTAAGCGGGCAATGCGATAGACGCCAGCACGCCAATAATTGCGACCACGATCATCAGTTCGATCAGCGTAAATCCAAATTTTTCATTGGCGGGTCTCATGTGCGTTTCTGCGTTGCTGGCGATGGCCGGTTCAGTTCCATGAGGTCCGAAATTGCCGCAGACGCCGGCTATTTTCCTGGCTTCCTCTCAAGTGCAATCAGGGCAATTTTTTTGCAATCGGCAGGGGCAAGGTCCGGGAAGTGGGCCTCAATGTTGACGCTGACAGAATTCCAGTCATACCGTTGGCCCAAAGTATCACAGGACGCCATGTAGCAAAGTGCGTGCTCCTCTACTTTTGCAAATTGGATAGCCCATGTAGCCTCATCCTGATCAACCCGGTTGTAAGGTACCTGCGCAGTGGGAGGCATCGTATTGACCCATGCGGCCTCATCCTGCGCAACCCAGTCGGACGGTATCTGGGTAATGGGGGACGTCCTGGCATGGGGCTGCTGAGTCGCTATCAGCGCCAGATTGCGTATGGCGTTCCGAAATTCGCTGGGTATGAAGTGGCGACTCCCAGCCGGAAAACCACCCCACACACCTATTGTCAAGGTGATTGCCCCCACATAGGCGCACATCAGGGCGCAGAACAACATCGCCGGCCTTGCCGCGTCAGAAGGGGGGTGCTCTACCGCCCAACCTACCGCTGGCATTGCCAGCAAAGCAAGGGTTAATCCGACGCAAACCAAAGTGATACGTGTCTTGGTGCGTTTGACAAAAATTTCTATCGACTGAGGCATGCGCCTTCTCTATTAGATCCACACTTTCTGTGGAACACCTGTCTGTCACTTGATTCTAGGCATCATCAATTGACGCGCC
>CAIYGK010000395.1 GCA_903925725.1 uncultured beta proteobacterium
AGATCCTCTCGCAACTTGAAGAAGCGACGCGCCGCGTCAACCTGCTGTTGGCGCCGGCCAACCAGCAAAACCTGATGTCGGCCGTTGCCAGCATGGCTCAAGCTGCCAGCGGCGTCAGCAAGTTTTCGACCTCATCGTCAGAGGCCCTGCCGCAGCTGGTGCAGGAGGCCAGCGCCACGCTAAAAGTGCTAAAGGACACGTCGCAGCGGGTCGGCGAGAGCGCCGACGAGGCACGCCAGTCAGCACGCGCCTTCAGGGTGGTAACCGAACGGATGAACGAGGCAGGAGGCACACTCGACCAAATTGCCAGAGGCGGCCGGACCATCGAGCGCAGCGGGCAGAGTCTGGGCAGCAGCACCTTGCCGCGAGCCGACCGGGCATTGGACGACGCAGCACGCAGCGCACGGCAGCTTGGGCGTGCCGCCAGCACCTTGAGCGAAAACCCGCAGTCGCTGCTCTTCGGCAACTTCGCAAGCACTCCCGGCCCCGGCGAGCCGGGCTTTTCCGCACCCCCCGCAAGACCATGAAAACACGATGCGCAGCCTTATCCCTGTCCTTTTCCTGATCCTGGCGATGTCCGGTTGTGCCCTGCAAAACCCGGTGCAGCGCGTTGCGGTTTATGACTTCGGTCCAGGGCCGCTCACCAGCGTCGCGCCCGCTCCGGCGGACCGCCTGCCGGTCTTGCAACTCGATGTCCTGGAAGGCCCCGCTGCCCTTGACAGCACTGCCATGCTGTACCGCCTGGCCTATGCTGACGACCAGCAGTTGCGTCCCTATTCGCTGGCACGCTGGAGCATGACACCGGCCCAGCTACTGCGTCAGCACTTCAGGCAGCAACTTGGCCAGCGGCGCACGCTGCTGAACCCGTTCGACAGCAGTTCCCCGGACGCCTTTAAAGCGCTGGTGCTGCAAATCGAAATCGAAGAGTTCAGCCAGCTCTTTGAGAGCGCTGACAAAAGCAGTGGACTGCTGCGTCTTCGTGTCATGCTGTCTCGCGCCGGACCGCCAGGCGGCGGATGGCTGGCGCAACGCACCTTGACCCTGCAACAAAGCGCCGCCACGGCCGACGCGCCCGGCGGTGTGCGGGCCCTGGCTGCTGCCGCTCGAGCTGCGGCACAGGAGTTGGACCAGTGGTTAACGCAGTTCGAGCGTTAACCAGACCAAATCCGCTGGCGCTGACGCGAATGCAACAGGGCCCGGCTCAAACCTGAATATTCATTTGATTTAGATCAACCAGAGCCGACACCGTTGACTTATGCTGGCATGAAGCAGTGCCTGAAGGATTATCCTCTGGGCCAAGTGAACCCTAAGTTAATGCTTAAGGTAACCTGAAAGTGGATGAAACCGTAACTCGAAAGGCTTTGAAATGAAATTGACAAAACTCGCGGTGCCCTTGGCCATCGCAGCACTGGCTGGATTTTCGACCCACACCATGGCAGCGGTTGACGCTGACGCGGCGCAGGCCTTGTTCAAGAAGAACAAATGCAACACATGCCATTCGCCCGACCAGGCGAAAAAAGGCCCGTCCCTGAAGAGTATCGCTGCCAAGTACAAGCCCAAGGCCGACGGTCAGGCCGCCATCATCAAGGCCTTCACGACCGGTCCGAAGGTCAAGACGCCTGACGGCGAAGAAGAACACAAGATCCTTGACTCCAAGGATGCAGGCGCGCAGAAGAATCTGGCAGACTGGATTCTGGCGCAGTAACTACTGGCAAACCCTGCCGAGTCCAGGATGGTTCAATAATATCTGGAATGAATTGCAGAGAATTAACGGTATCGCGCTAACGGCTTTCAGCAGTTCGTGTCGTGTCGTTTAACCGGAAAACGACGGAGAAGAGATGAAACATTCATTGGCTCGTTGGGGATTGGTGGGTATTTTGTTGGCTGCCGTTGCCGGTTGTGGCGGCGGTGGTGGCAATGGGACATTGGCAACCGCGCCACTGGTACCGGTTGTTGCTGCCAATAGCGCTATTGCGACAGCCAGTGCGCTGACTGCAAACGACACAGCGACCAACTCTGCGGCACCCTTCACGGTGCCGCAAAGTGCCGGCATAGCGGCGGTCGTTGTCAACGGCCCGCCCAAGATCAACTTTGCCGTGTTCTCTGACGGGGCGATCAAAGCCGGTCTGAAGGTCACGGACCTCAGCGTCGCCATTGCCAAACTGGTCCCAGGCACCAATGGCGACCCGGACCAGTGGGTCAACTACATCTACCGCAAGGAAACCGCAAGCGCTGGTGTCGGTCCTGGCGGCCAGCCCGTGCTCGCCAGCGCCATGCAGGCGACCACTGATCCAAAACAGACCGATGCCGCTCTGCTGGCAACGCAACTGGTTTACAACGCCGACGGCTACTACACGTATACCTTCAAGACCAACATCCAGGACCCGACTCAGACCAATGGCGTCGTTTTTGAGCCGACGCGAACCCACCGCGTCGCCATTCAACTAAGTTACTTAAACGCTGCGGGCAAGACGATCCTGGTCAATCCCTACATCGACTTTACGCTGGACGCTACGGGCAAATCGGTTCTGGTCACCGATCCGGCGAAAACCCGCAAGATGACTGATGTGGCAACCTGCAACAATTGCCACGACAAATTGGGCCTGCATGGTGGCGGCCGCGTCGATACTCAGTATTGCGTGATGTGCCACAACCCTGGCACCACCGATGCGAACAGCGGCAATGTCCTGAATCTTGCCACCATGGTGCACAAGATCCATGCTGGCAGACTACTCTACAGCCAGTTGGCGGCAGGTGGTGAGGACTACACCATCTGGGGCTATCAGGACAGCAAGAACAGTTACGCGGATGTCGGATTTCCGCAAGATCTGCGCAACTGCTCTGTCTGCCATTCGGGTGCCAATCCGGCAACACCGCAGGGCGACAACTGGAAGACCCAGCCGAGCAAGGAAGCGTGCCTGACCTGCCATGCCAACAATGCGGGCTCGCTATGGGATACCAACCACAAGGTCATCGCCGGCCTGTTTGTTGGTGCCGGTGCGTCGGCCAAGGCGTTGCCCAATGCACAATGTGCCCGCTGCCACGGTGCCGGATCTGTGGTCTCGCCTGAGAGTGTGCACTGGAATCAGGTCCAGGCGAACGCCGCAAAATATAAGATGAACATCGAGAGCGTGGCCTTCAACGACACAGCTGATCACAAGGCGCGCAGCGTCACGGTGAAGTACTTCCTGGCCGATCCGACCAACAGCAATACCGCCTACAACCTGGTGACACCGGACTGCACCGGCAGTGGAGCGACTCTGGCTTGTTCGACCAATACAAAGTTCGGTAATCTGCGTTTCTACCTGGCCTACCAGAACATGGTCGGTCAGCTTGATGCGGTGACCGAGTATTCAGCCTACAACAATGGCGGCAGCACGGCCAATGCCTACGCCTACAAGGGCAGCAACGACGGAGCCAACCACTACACGGTTAGCCTCCCGGTGCCCGATGACAGCGCCATTGCGGTTGCCAAGGGCACGGCGCGCGTCGTTAGCATCGGCCAGGTCAAGGAACACATGCTGGCCGCCGGTGCCGGGACAACACCGCGGCCTGAAGTCACACCAACCGTGCTGGTGAACACCGGTGTGCAGCACACTTACACGGAACTTGCCCTGAGCGGCAGCTTGCAGCCGCGCCGCAGCATTGTCGCAACCGAAAAGTGCAATGTCTGCCACGGTTTTCTGGGCACAACCTCGGGATCCAACACGCTGCCCAACGGCTTCCACAGTGGTGCGCGCGACATCGTTGAAGCCTGCGTGACCTGCCACGACGCGAACCGCGCATCAACAACGCTCATGACGAATGGCATGGCCCTCAACGAGTCCTACCAGTTCAAACGGATGATCCACGGCATCCATGGCAGTTCCAGGCGAGCCTATCCGTTCACAGCAGGCAACTCGGTGGTGGACGCCTTCAATCTCGATGGAACGTCTATGACGGGAGGACCCTCGCTGTCGCAGCAGACGGACAGCACCGGTAAACCGATTGTGGTGACAAACTTTGCAGCCGAGGTCAAGTGGCCTGGCGCCAGCATGAACTGCAACGCCTGTCATGTCAACAACTCCTACAAGACCGACCTCGGTCCGCTGGGCGCAGTAGTGAAGAAGCCAGCAGGCGTCACCGATCCAAATCAGTGGTTGGTGATCTCGCCCAAGGCGGCTACCTGCACTTCGTGCCATGATGGCAAGACCGCCAGTGGCGGCTCTGTGATCGCCCACGTGACCAATTTTGGTGGCGCCAGCTTTGGCGTCCTCACGCAAGCTGGTCTGGGCACCGTACCGCGCGAAAGCTGCAATGATTGCCACTCCAGTGGTGGCTTCAAGAGCGTAGACATCGTCCACGGTCTGAACTGAGCGTCAAAATTTTGAAGGGGACTGGGATGCAACTCAAGCGTTTATCGGCCATCTTTGGCCTGTGTCTGTGCGGACTGATAGGTGCCGCACAGGCTCAAGATCCGGTTGGGGCGGCATTGTGCGTCACCTGCCATGACGAGGACGATCGGCCCGACATCAGCAAGACGGCACACGGATTCACTGCTGACAAGCGGGTGCCGGACTGCATCAGCTGCCACGGCCCGAGTCCGACCCACGCCAAGAAGCCGGCCGGCGTGCCGGTCCAGCCTCATCCGGATCGCATGTTTACGAAGAAGTCAACGCTGCCTGCGAGTGAGCGCAGCGCCGCCTGCCTGAGCTGCCACGTCAAAGATACCAAACGGGCGCTCTGGTCCGGCAGTCCGCATGAAGCTGCTGATGTAGCCTGCAGTGCCTGCCATAAGATACATGATAACCACGACAAGGTGCGCGAACGCGCGACGCAGGCCGAGGTCTGCTACACCTGCCATAAGGAGCAACGCGCGCAGATGAACCGGCCATCGCATCACCCGGTTCCGGAAGGCAAGATGGTTTGTTCTGATTGCCACAACCCGCACGGCTCGGCCGGCCCCAAACTGCTCAAGCGCGACAGCATCAACGACACCTGCTACACCTGTCACGCTGAAAAGCGCGGCCCCTTCGTGCACCAGCATGAACCGGTCACCGAAGATTGCACCAACTGCCATACGGTGCACGGCAGCGTAGTCTCGCCCCTGCTCAGAATGCGCCCACCGATACTCTGCCAGCAATGCCACACGCCGCACGCCACAGGTACCGTGGGCGCGATCGGCGCGCCCAGCGCAGGTGTCAGTGGCAAGAACACGATCAATCTCTGGCAAGGTCGCAGCTGCCTGAACTGCCACACGCAGATTCATGGGTCCAACAATCCATCGAGCACCAACTCGACATTACCGCTTTTCATGCGCTGAGGCACGGAGAAAAATCATGAACACATCGGTTTTTTCTTTTCACTTTCGGCGCGGCGCAGTAGCGGCTGCGGCATGTGCGGTCTGCTTGGCAAGCCTGGCGCAAGGCGCGAACGCCCAAACCACCATCAGTTTCGGTGCTGGCGCTGTCAGCGGCGATCGCGCCGACCGAGCTCTGTTTGGCCAGTACAACGGTCTGGGTGGCGATCGCAGTGCGGTGGGCCTGCTGGGTATTGATTACAGCCTGCGCAATCAGGAAGCCAGCCAATGGGTCGACTTCAGCGGCTCCAACCTGCTTGGAGACACGCGCGAACTCGGTCTGATCTGGAAGGATCCGGGCAACTGGAAGCTCAATGCGAATTACGGTGAGCTCGTTCACTATGGCCCCAACATCGCCAACACGGGCATGCTCGGTGCCGGCTCGTCCACGCCACAGCTGGTGTCTTTGCCCGGCGGTCCTGGTAGCGGCAGCGACTTCGAAGCGCAGACCAAGCGAACCAGTGTAGGACTGGGTCTGACCAAAATCTTCAGCCCTGCATGGCAGTTTGCGCTCGATCTCAAGACCGAGAAAAAAGAGGGTTCGCGGTTGTTTGGCACGGGGATGAATTGCCCGTCCGTGATTGCGCCGACGTGCGGTGCCAATACCGGTTGGGCGCTGCTGATGCTGCCCGAGCCGGTCGACGCCCGAACCAGCCAGGTGGAAGCGCGCGTCAACTACGCCATGGACCAGTTGCGCTTCAGCCTTGGCTATTACGGCTCCTATTACCGCAATGGCAACAGCACACTGAACCCCAGCGTGCCCGCCGGTCTGAACACGAATGCCGGTCTGATTGGCATCCTTAACCAGCCGCTGGCACTGGCGCCGGACAACCAGGCGCACCAGTTCGATCTGACCGGCAGTTTCGACCTGACGCCCAGCACGCGAACCACCTTCAAGTTCGCCCGCGCCATCTCCACGCAGAACGTCGATTTTGCGGCAGCCGGTCTGACTGGCGCGCCTGTGGGCATCACGAACTTGGGAGGAGATGTCGCCACCAACAGCGCCAAGCTCAGCCTGACTTCGCGGCCAACGCAGCAACTCTCCCTGCTGGCCGACTGGCGTTACCAGAGTCGGCAGGACAACACGCCGATCGCGTACTACAACTCCGAAGGCACTGCCGGCTACACCAACCAGAGTTTTCCGAACCGCAAGACCAACGGCAAACTGCAGGCGAACTGGCAGTTCAACGCCGACTATCGCGGCACGCTCGGCGCTGACTACGAAGCGATTGATCGCGGCGTCTTCACCGCCACCAGCGCTATCGCCGGCGTCAGCGCGCTGCGCCAGCAGACGCAGGAAAACAGCGTTCACATTGATGTGCGGCGTCGCATGTCGGACAACGCCAGTGGCACGGTCAGCCTCTCCAGCAGCCGACGCGATGGATCGAACTGGTTGAAAGACAATAGTGGCGCGGGCGTCACTGAGGTCACCGATGTGAACAACCCGGTTTTGGGGTTGCCATCCACTGCGATTTTCATGCCGACGCTGGCTGACCGCCGGCGCGACAAGGTCAAACTCTTTGCCGACTGGCAACCCAGTGAAGAGTTGACGCTGCAAATCAACGCCGAAGGCGGCAGGGATCAGTACAGCGCGCCCAGCGCGTACGGCCTGCGCGACAGCAGCATGAATCTGCTCAGCGTCGATGCCGCCTATGCCTTGTCCGATGCGTGGTCCATCAATGGTTACCTCTCGCGCGGCAAGCAGGGTCTCAATCAGGCCCTTCCCGCCGGTTACCTGATGGCGTTTACCAACACCAGCGTCAATGCCAGCATCGGGTTTACCGGCAAGGCCAGTGCCAAGTTCGACGTCGGCGGCAACCTGCTGCGCGTGACCGACCGGAGCGTTTATGCTCAGGGGCTCGACGCCTCTGCCGATGCCTACAGTGCGGCCCTGCTGGCCTCCACCGGTGGCCTGCCCGACATCGTATACAACCAGACGGCCTTGAAACTGTTTGGCAAATACGCGCTCGACAAGTCTTCATCGGTGCGCGTCGATCTCATCCACCAGCGCAACAGCGTCGACGACTGGACCTGGGGCTACAACGGTGTTCCATTCGTCTATTCGGACGGCAGCACCGTGCTTCAGAAGCCGTCGCAAAGCGTCAGCTTCATTGGCGTGACCTACGTCTACCAGTTGCCGTAGCTACAGGCGGCACGCTTTCTGAAATGGCTGAGCCGCCCCAGCAAGGGGTGGTTTTTCTTTTGGGTTTGTAATTACTGTTTCTGTAGTTACTATACAAATGGAACAACGTGTAGTAACGTTCGCCAGTCATTCAAACCCTCTCGACTGAGCTTTCACTGAGCGCACAGGCATCCTATTCCGAGATGTTCGACGCCGCATTGGCAAACGACATGGCGCCGTTTTCATTGCTGACCGGTGCCTTTCACAAGCGAAACGTTCGAGGCCATGAATACATCCATTTTGGCTACCGCGACATTGACGGCACTGGCCGCATGGCTTACGTTGGACCGAACAGCGAGAGAGTTCAATCACTGGTCGCCAATTACAAGGCGGCGCTGGGTGGGCAAAAGGACCTGCTAAAGAAGCGCGCGGCGGCTTCGAAAGCTTTGGGATGCACCGAGATGCTGGACAAGCACTTTCGAATCGTTCACAAGCTTTCCGCCTATGGATTTTTCAAGGCGGGTGGTGTTCTTATAGGCACGCATGCCTTCACTGCATTTGGAAACATGCTTGGCGTGCGCTGGATGTCGGGCGACAAGACCCTCGATGTTGACTTTGCACATGCAGGCAAAAACATTTCGATTGCCTTACCTGCCAACATCAACATGTCGGTGCACGATGCCATCACTTCGCTCGAGATGGGATTGTTGCCGGTGCGCGAGTTCTCTGGCACGACGGGCGCGCAGTATCGAAACCCCGACGACCCGGAACTTCGCATTGATTTCCTGACAAGTAATGCAGGGCGCGAATCGGCCGACGGTGTAGTTCAGATGGAGGGCCTGGGACTGGTGCTCGAGCCACTGAAATTCATGGAATTTTCTTTGGAAGGGACGACCCGGGGGGCGGTCTTCTCTGGCTCAGGTGCCTGCGTTGTGAATCTGCCCGACCCGGCACGCTACGCTGTACACAAACTCATTGTGTTTGGTGAAAGACCCATAGCCCAGCGCGCCAAGTCCAACAAGGATCTCGTGCAGGCCGCCGCCCTAGTAGAGTGGCACCTGGCAAGCGGAGCTTCTGAACGGGTGACCGATGCGTGGCATGACGCCGTCGGCCGCGGCTCTGGATGGAAACAACGGGCTGAACAAGGTCGAACGGAATTGCTTGCGCGCTACCCACACCTGATGGATGCCTTCGGTGCCAATTCTTTCTAGGGACACTCTGAAAAACCCTGACATCCAATGAGATGCCAAGACGTTAAACGGATATGAAACAAATCAGCCTCGCCACCACCGGATTTGAGCTTGTCACCAAGCGCACGCGCAAACGCGTGTTCCTTGACGAGATGAACCTGGTTGTACCTTGGACGGAACTGGTGGGTTTGATCCAGCCTTTTGCACCCAGTGGTGCTGGTGCCAAAGGTGGACGCCCGGCGTTTGCTGTTGAGACCATGCTGCGGATTCATTTCCTTCAGCAGTGGTTTGGCCTGTCTGACCCGGCCATG
>CAIYGK010000396.1 GCA_903925725.1 uncultured beta proteobacterium
AGGTCGATCACTTCGATTTCGTTGCCGGCCGAAGGACGTGCAAAGCGCAAAAGATTCTCGATGATGGTCGACGAGCGCTCGATGCCAACCAGAATCTTTTGAATGCACTCTTGCTGAAATACAGGATCCTCGGGCGTGACCTGAAGAAACTGTGCTGCCGAAAAGCTGACTGACAACGGATTGCGCAACTCATGCGCAATGCCACCGGCCAGGACGCCCAGCGCCGCCAGCTTCTCGCTCTGGTAAAGGTGCTGCTCCAGCGCCCGGCGTTCCAGCAGATCGCGACCAACCACAACCACACCGACGACCGACGCTGCCTCGTCGCGGATGACAGAGAACGACCAATCCACTGGAATCAGGGAACCCGACTGCGCCATGATGTTGATCTCACTGGAGAACTCGGAAACTTCCCCTTTGATCAGTTGCCCGATGATGGCCGCCATGTCCTTGCGCTGGGTCTTCTCGCACAACGCGGCCAGGGGCTGACCGTGCACCTGCTCGATCAGGTAGCCTGTGAGGCGATGCGCCGCTGCGTTCCAGCTGGCAATCAAGCCTTGGGCATCCGTCGATATCACCAGATCGCTGGCACTCTCCACGACGCTCGTGAGGCGACTCTCAACGATCCTGGCCTTCGCGCTGAGTTGCAGCTTTTCAGTGATGTCGCGCGTGACGGACAGGATGCAGCGCTCACCGTCAAGCGTCAGCGTATGGGCTGACAGCAAAGCGTTGATGCGTTTGCCATCGCGGGTCACAAGATCTGCCTCCATGTTTTCGCAATAGCCATCACGCGCCAGAGCCTGCATGAGCTTTTGCCGATCCAGCGACTTGTGCCAGACACTAATTTCCGCCCCGGATTTGCCTATCACTTCGGAGCGTGTCCAGCCAACCAGTCGCGAGAAACCATCATTCACATCGAGAAAAACACCATCGGACATGCGGTTCAGACTGACGGCATCCGGACTTGTCTGGAAAGCAGTTCGGTACCGTTCCTCACTTTGCGCCAGATCGACCAGCAGGCGATTGAATCCGTCTATCAACTGACCAATCTCGTCGGGCCTGCCCACCGGCAGACCGGGCAGCGGCTTGCCGCGCTCACCGAGCGTCGACAGTGCGGTTACTGCACGTTGCATCGGAGCGAGTTGGCGCTTGATCATCCACCATGTCAAACTGCCGGCCAGCACTGTCAGCAGACAGGTCGCCAGCAACATGCGCTGCTGGGTTTCACGGATCGGCGCGAAGCCTTCCGCCGTGGGCAGGTAAACCGCTGTGTACCAGCCGGCACTCGGGATGCCTTTAACCGCTGTCAACAGTTCCACTCCGTGTGGGTTGACCAGAACACTGGATCCCTCAAAACCCTGCAGATAGCGTTCGATCGCCGGATCGAGCCCGTCGCCTCCAAGTGTTTCCATGACGCGACTCCTGTCCGAAGCCGTGACGATGAGCCGTTGTCTGGGTGCTACCAGCAGGTAGCCGCCGCTCCTGCCGTATTTGCTGAGCGTCAGATGGTCCAGAAAGCTCGGCTTGCTCAGGTCGAGCACGCCAGCCAGGGCACCCACCACCCGCCCCTGCGCGTCGCGAATCGGCATCCCCATCGCGAAAACCGGATGACCAAGAACTTTGCCCATAACCGGTCTGCCGACCATGGGCTTGCCCTCCTTGAGCGCACCGAGGACGTAGTCGCGATCCATGTAATTGAGCCCGCGCAATCCGGACGTCAATGGAAACGCAGCAATCGCGTTGCCATTTGCGTCCGTGACAAAGGTCCCCGCATTGAACAGGTCCTGAAAAACGGGCAGCTGAGCCAGATGCGTCTGCAGCGCGACCGTGTTGCCAAGCATGGCAGGTTCGATGCTGCTGGCCACTTTGTCAAGCGCGCGCAGACGGGACTTCAGCTCGTCATCGATTTCATCGGCCATCAGCGAAACGGTGGAAACCTGTTGCTGACTCAGCATTTCCTGCATACTTTCGCGCAAGGTGCGACTGGCATAAAGGGCCAAGGACCAGATGCCGATCAGAAAAATGACCAGCGTGTAAAGCGTGACTCTGGTCTTGAGCGAATGCGCGCGGAAGACGTTGGTGTTCATCAATTTCAGCCAAGGGCCTGGTCAATATCCCAGAGGATGTCGTCAATGTGCTCTATGCCAACCGACATGCGCACCATGTCAGGCAACACGCCAGCGGCGATCTGCTGCTCAGCGTCAAGTTGCCGGTGCGTCGTGGATGCCGGATGGATGATGAGCGTGCGAGTGTCGCCAATGTTGGCCAGGTGACTCAGAAACTGTGCCGCCTCTATGAAGCGAACACCAGCGGCCAGGCCACCCTTGACACCGAACGCCAGCAGACCCGACGCACCCGCTGCACCATTGATCTGACGCATTTGTTTTTTCACCAGCGCGTGCTGCGGATGGTCCGGCAGGCCCGGATAGTTGACCCAGCTGATACGCGGATCGCTCTTCAAAAACTCGGCGACCTTGAGCGCATTGCTGCAATGGCGCTCCATGCGCACATGCAGGGTTTCAGTGCCTTGCAGAATCTGCCAGGCACTCATTGGCGACAGGGCCGCACCGTAAACCCGCAGAGTCTCCATGCGGGCACGCATGGTGAATCCGAAGTCGCCAAAGGTCTCGTAAAACCGGACGCCGTGGTAACCCATGGAGGGTTCCGTCATGCCGGGGAACTTGCCGTTGTCCCAGGGAAATTTGCCGCCCTCGACCAGCAAGCCAGCCAGCGTGGTGCCGTGGCCGCCCAGGTATTTGGTGGCCGAATGAACCACGATGTCAGCCCCAAGGCTTAGCGGATTGCACAGGAAGGGAGATGGAACAGTGTTGTCGATCACCAGCGGTACGCCTTGCGCATGGGCGACCTCGGCCACGGCCGCAATGTCGAGCATGATCAGACTGGGGTTGCCCAGACTCTCGGCGAAGACGGCACGCGTGTCGGGCCGCATCGCAGCGGCGAAAGCCTCGGGCCGTGTGGCATCGACAAAGCTGGTTTCAATGCCGAAGCGCGCCAGGTTCACTGCCAGCATGGAAACGCTGCCCCCGTACAGCGCACCGGCAGCAACCACATGATCACCGTGCTGCAAAATCGTCATCAAAGCCATGGCTTCAGCGGCCATGCCGCTGGCCGAGGCCAGCGCGGCGCGACCACCCTCGAGCGCAGCTACCCGCTCCTCCAGCGCCGCCACCGTTGGATTGGACAGGCGCGAATAGACGTTGCCAAAGGTCTGCAGGTTAAAGAGGCTTGCTGCGTGCTCGGTACTGTCAAACACAAAGCTGGTGGTCTGGTAGATCGGCAGCGCGCGCGCGCCGGTGGCGGCGTCGGGCGTCTGCCCGGCGTGAATGGCCAGGGTTTCGGCGTGAAATTGGTGTTCGGACATGAGCGCTTCTAAACTGGTCGTTTGGCAGAAATGATTTTGGTGTCGACGCCGACCAGGTTCAGCCCGCCGAACAGGCGCGCATATTCGATCTTGACGCAGCGGTCCATGACAGAGTCCAGCCCAGCTTCGCGCGACAGCTGGTCAGCTTCAAGGTTGGTGACACCTATCTGCTGCCACAAGCAGTGTGCCCCAATCTCGATTGCCTGCTGTGCAATCGGCAGTACGTCTTCGGTGCGCCGGAACACATCAACGATATCGACCGGGATCGGGATTTCGAGCAGGCTGGCGTAACAGCGTTCGCCCAGAATTTCTGCACCGGAAGCGGCGTAGCGCGGATTCACCGGGATCACGCGAAAGCCATGTTCCTGCATGTATTTGGCGGCGAAATAGCTGGGCCTGTGCCATTCGGCGGACAGTCCGACCACAGCAAGTGTGTGGCTTTGTTTGAAGATTTTGCGAAGCTGCGCAGTGGTATTCATGAAAGATCCGGCTCAGTGCCAATCCAGCGGTCTGGCGTGCAGGAATCGCACCTGTGACCAGCGCATTATGAGTCAGAAGCCGGAGCTGACCCAAGCACTGTGATCCCCCTAAAATCGGCGCTGCCATCAACAACTCCAAGACAAGCCGATCCGCCATGTCCAAGCTCTATTTTCGCTACGCCGCAATGAACGCCGGAAAGTCCACGATGCTCTTGCAGGCAGCCCACAATTACATGGAGCGTGGCATGGCAGTCAAACTCTTCACTGCCGGCGTGGATGACAGGCACGGCATCGGGATCATTCACTCACGCCTCGGAATTGAACGAACCGCCCTGACCTATGACCAGTCCACTTCCTTCGACAGCAGCATCCTGCAGCCCGATACCGCCTGCGTCTTCATCGATGAGGCGCAATTTCTGTCGCCACCCCAGGTTCATCAACTGCATCGCCTGGCCCACCTTGCCGACGTTCCCATCATTTGCTACGGCTTGCGCAGCGACTTCCTGGGCATGCCTTTTGAAGGGGCGGCAATTCTGCTGACATTGGCCGATGACATTGAAGAGATCAAGACCATTTGCGCGTGCGGCAAGAAAGCCAGCATGAACGCACGCATAGACAGCGACGGCAAGCGCGTGCGCACCGGTGAACAGATCCTCATTGGTGGCAACGTCAGCTACCGTGCCACCTGCCCTGATTGTTTTTACAGCGAACCCGACGCGTCGTGATGGCGAGCGCAAAGCCTCAAAGCGGCGACAATCGGCATCTTTAATCAACTTGAGGCCCTTGGAATGAGATCGATGAAATCTGGAATGGTTGTTGCCAGCGTAGCGTCTTTGCTGGCTCTTGCTGGCTGCAACCTGGATCAAAGCCCGAAGCCGGCAGCGTCAGCCGAGAATGGCGTAACCGTGGCGACCGTCAACGGCACGCCCATCAGCAAGAGCCGCATCGATATGCTGCTCGCTCAGGGCGCTGGCCAGGGTCGACCCGACACTCCTGAGTCGCGGCAAGCGATCATCGACCAACTTGCGATGCAGATGGTCATTGCCGAGGAAGCCGTCAAGAAAGGGATGGACAAGTTGCCAGAGGTAACAGAGCGGATGGAGATGGTCCGCCAATCGATTCTGGCCACGACCTATGTGCAGGACTTCATGAAGAGCCATCCTGTGACCGACGAAGCCCTGAAAGCGGAATACGACCGACTCAAGGCTACCGTGAGCGGCAGCGAGTACAAGGCACGCCACATCCTGGTCGAAAAGGAGGCTGAGGCCAAGGACATCATCGCCAAGCTCAAGAAGGATGTCGGTGCCTTCGGCAAACTGGCAATGGAAAAATCGAAAGACCCCGGCTCCAAAGCCCGCGGCGGTGATCTGGGCTGGTTTGATCCAAGCCGGATGGTTCCCGAATTTGGTGCCGCGCTGAGCAAACTGGAAAAGGGCAAGTTCACGCAGGAGCCAGTGAAGTCCCAGTTTGGTTATCACGTGATCCTGCTCGACGACACCCGGCCGGTCGAAGCACCACCTCTGGAGCAGGTCAAACCGAATCTGACGCAGCAATTGCAACAACAGAACCTGAAGAAGCAGCTCGATGAGCTCAAGAGCAAAGCCAAGATCGAGATCGTGGCGGCGGCAGCGCCTGCTCCGGCAACTGCAGCAGCTGCTCCAGCGGCTTCTGCGGCCTCAGGCGCCAAATAGTTCCCCGGAGGGACAAGCCGTGTCTCCTCCTGTTCAACCCATGGCAGTGGCACTCTGCACTGCCCTGGTTTGTGGCTGCGCCACACAAGGCCCGACCCAGCCCGCCGCCGTACCTGAACTCAAGCCTGGCAGGCTGATCGGCTACCTCCCCATCGGCGAGCGGATCAACTCGAGTGCCATCCTTCCTGCGCCACCTGTTGGCACCGCGGCGACGGCGACCGATGAAGCCGTCAGCCGAGCTGCCTTGCATTTGCGCGGCACAGCGCGGTGGAAGCTGGCTACGCGCGATGCCAACGTGAATTTTCCGGACGCCGCAGGCGTTTATTCGTGTGCCGTCGGTGCTCCAATCAGCGCAAAAGATACGCCCTATCTGTACCAGATCCTGCGTCGTGCCGCCAGCGACGCAGGCTATGCCGGCGACGGCGCCAAGGAGCTCTACAAGCGCAATCGCCCTTTTGTGAGCAATCAACAGACCCCCTGCACGCCCGAGGAAATGCACAGTCTGGGAACCGACCGCTCCTACCCCTCCGGCCATTCCTCAACGGGAACCGTGTGGGCGCTCATTCTTGCCGAACTGGCGCCGGACCGATCGGTGCAGGTGCTCAGACGTGGTCAGGCATTTGCCGAAAGCCGCGTGGTATGCAATATGCACTGGCAAAGCGATACGGTTCAAGGTCGCTTCGTCGGCGCCTACTCCTACAGCCGCATGCAGGCCAGCCCCGAATTCCAGGCGGACATGCGGGCTGCGCGCAAAGAACTGGCTGAAGTCAGAGCACGCAAGCTTGCCCCAACGCGAGACTGCGAAGCAGAAGCCGAGGCCCTGAAGATAGACCTGCCGCCAACGGATGGCGCTGTCAATTGAATCAGTTTAGTTCCGAAAAAATATTTCCGTCCAGCAAACGTATCGTGCAGTCCAGCAAAGGTTTTCTGCGCCGGCACTCCTAGCATCGAGTTTGGGCTCCTGAGTTCAGGGCCGACCACTCTGGTTAACCGCAAGGAGTATTGCTGTGATTCAAATAAGAGCCGACCGTTTCAAACTGGTCGTTGCATCCTTCACCCTGTTGTTCATGCTTGCTCTGGGCGGCTGCGGTGGCGGTGGTGCCTCGCCGGCCTCTCCGGTGCTCAATGAATCCTTCAGAACAGATGTCAGCAGGAATGTGGCCATCAGGTCTGATGCCTTGAACCATGAATTTCTCTTGCAGGGGAACATGATCCAGCTTACCGACGCCCAGAACTTCAGTGGACTCAAGAGCAGGGTTGTGGTCTTTCAGAAGCAGGCAGGCAGGCTCTTCATGCTGGAGTCCCAGGTCGGGCATACGGTGACACCGGATACCCCCTTTGCGATCATTCTGGCCGAATTTCCGATTACCACTGAGGACGGCGGCTGGATCTGGTTCGATTTCAACCAGGGCATGTCCAGGATATTCACCACTGCAGAGATGTATGCGTCTGACTTTGAAGGCAGTACGTATCTTCCCTCTTTCCAGGTCGCGTCGATCCGCAGCAGCTACCTGGAACAGGTGGACGACAGCAAGAACAATCGTCTGGCGCTGCGCCAGTCAGCCCAGGTCGACACCAGCAGCAACACGGTTCAAAGTGTCGAGGTCCGCTATTACCTCTCGCCCTATCTGCCGGACCCCGCTTTCAAACCGACCGAGTCCCCCGGTTTCACGAACGCTGGCTACTTTGAAGTCATGCCGCAGGATGTGTCGGGTGGTGCAAAGACCAAAGTACTGGCCATGAAATGGCAAGTGAACAAGGAACCCGTCACCTATTTCATCTCCGCTGAAACCCCGCCAGAGTACCGTGAAGCCGTCAAGAACGGCGTCCTGTACTGGAACCTGGCACTGGGGCAGGACGTCTTCGCTGTGGCCGACGCTCCGGTGGGTGCTACGGCCCCGGACATGGACCGCAACATCATTCAGTGGGTGACGTATGACGACGCTGAATCTGCCTACGCAGACATGCAGGCCGATCCTAGAACCGGCCAGATATTGCACGCCCAGGTCTTCATGCCAAGCGCATTCGCCATCGGAAGCAGAAAAGAGGCATGGCGGGCGCTAAAACTTCTGGCCGCACCGTCAACATCAACCACGCAGGTAGCGTTGAAGAACCTTCAGGCACCCCGTGTCTGCGACTTGTCCGTCAAAGAGGGAATTCTGAACCGGCTTACTGCCCTTCTGGCAAGCAACGCCAGCGATGCTGCAATATTGAAAACGGCCCAAGCCACAGTGCAACAAACAGTCACCCATGAAATCGGGCACACCCTGGGATTGCGCCACAACTTTGCCGGTAGTCTGTCCGCCAATTACAACGGCCACAAGCGCGAGGATCTGTATGCCAACTTTCTGAATAACAAACCCTACGATGCCGGGGTGCTGCCATCGAGCAGCGTGATGGACTACCACCATCCAATCGAAGAGGTTCTGGGCGCCGAGCGCTTCAATACAACGAAGCTGGCCCTCCCGCACGATGTGAGCGCCATGAAGTTTCTCTACCAGGACAAGGCTCTGGACAAGAGCATCCCCTTCTGCACCGATACAGATGCTGACATCATGCCGGACTGCCTGCGCTTCGATAACGGCCGCTCGCCTCTGGAATATGCATCCTCTGAACTTGACTACCAGGTCAGGGCGGACATCCTGCCGGTCACGTTCTACCTTGAGCAAGTGGCAAACCTGATGGAGTCTGGCAACAGTGTTTCCGATCTGCACCCGTCTCCTGCCGACAAGGCAAGAAGTTTGCTGAGAACCAAACCGCTGCTGCTGACGCCCTTCACCCAGACCGGGTTTTATGCGCGCACGCTCAAGAGCTTCTATCCCGGCACCGTGCTCAAAGATGCCGACCCAAGCGCACTGCGCGCAGCGGTCATCCCTGTGGTCCGCTCCGATCTCGATACATGGCTCCAGTCCAACCCCCTGGGAATCACCTCCCTGACCGGAATGTTCAGGGTTGTCGATCCAGCGTGGAAAGACGCCTGGATCAAGCGTTTCAACACACTCACCGAAGACCCGGCCTTCTATACGATTGTTGATCAGGATGGCAACAGCAGAACCTTTACGTCGGATGAACGTGCACAACTGCGAGCCATGGCGGCAGACTTCTTCAGCAAACTGATTCCTGCGCTCGCCGCAGAAGACGTCCGACTGTTGTCATCGGTCACCAGCAAGATCGATCTGGTGGACGGCCCGGCCGGCGACGCGCTGCTGGCTGCCATGAACACAAGCAGCAAGACCTATGTCGAGGCCACGACCGGCACGACGCTGAGCGCCACCATCAACAAGGCAGCGCTGACTTTGCCACTGTTCAGATACGACTGGCCGCTGCGACTCGATGCTTCGCGCCTGATGAACAGCCGGTCGGTCAATTCGGCACTTTGGTGGGGCATGCGGGAAACCGAGGTCAACAAGGCTTCGCTCACAACGCTGCTGAATCAATCGGTCGCGGCAAGCGGCGGCATCTTCGACTCGCAAGCCGTTGCAGATGGCTTTGCCAGTCAAACTGCCAGCAATTCCGCTTATCAGTGGTACCTGGAAAACCTGAACATCCTTAAGAAAGGTTTCCTGGCTCAATAAATAGGGGTGACCCCTGCGTTCGGCGTGAAGGTGGTGGGACATGTAGGACTTGAACCTACGACCAAAGGATTATGAGTCCTCTAGCCTAATTTTTTCAACCTCTCCAAACCACCTTCCAACATCATACGCGCGCCGCCAAAACGTCGAGCTAAACATAAAAGGCGATGTGGCTGCCAGCCACTTGGATTCGTAGTGCAAAATCTGCACAAAACGTTGATTTATAACGATATTTTACCTATTTAGTAATCGGCGTTTACGTCGCAAAAAGCCGCACATCATCCTTCAAGATGGGCGCTTACCGGACCTCTTTCGCCGCCTTACGATCCGACCTCGATAGTGTCTCTTGGGGCATATTGGCGCGATGCGAGGGGGCCATGAGGGGGCCATGGCCCGATCTGTGATACGCTGTAGGCGACCATGGAAAGGCATCATGAGCGCCACCGAGACACCCTTAAAAGCCGCCGACGAATCGCCTAAGAGCTATGAAACCGAACTGACCAAAGGTATCGTCAAAGCCGCCCCCTACCCCAAAGCCGGGGACTACACGATCCGCGACACCGACATCAAAGGGCTGGGGTTGCGGGTGTCTCCCGGCAACAAGGCATGGATCGTCCGGCGCAAGATGGCCGGCAAATCCTATAGGCACACGCTGGGAACCTTCCCCGAAACAACGTTAGTTGAGGCTCGGCGGGATGCTCAGAAGGCCCTGGGCGTGTTCGCCCAAGGCAAGCACCCGATGCTGGAAAAGCGGGCTCTGCAAGAAGAAACCAAGAAACAATGGGTGGACACCCACTTCACAGTCGGCAAGATGTGGGAGCAGTACGAGAAGCAAGACCCCGAGAACCGGGCCAAACCCTTTTCAGCCAACTATTTGAAGGACTGCGAGCGTTTGCGCGAGAAGATGAGCAATGACCCGTTCTGGTCGCTTCAATTCACCTCGCTGGCCAAGAGCGATGTTCTCGCAGCCTATGTGCGGGCATCGAAGTCGAAAGATCGACGCGCCAGCAACGGCGGAAAAACCACAGGCAACAAGTTTTTCCGTATGCTCAGCAGTGCCGCCCAGCACCACATCGACAACAACATGAAGGCGGACACGGCCAACGTATTTCAAACGGCCCTAAAAAAGAAACGCAACAAGCCAAGGGCCCGCACGCGCACGCTGACGTTCGAGCCCGAATCCCTTATGCGCTGGTGGAAGGCCGTCAAGGCCTTGCGGGCCAAGGGCGAAACGGGCGACAAGCGCATGCGCACATCGGCACTGCTCGCCGACTTTCAAATCCTTGTGCTCCTATGGGGCGGGCGCAAGACCGAAACGCTGGCCATCAAATGGGCCGACGTCGACTTCGACAAGAAGATAGTCGCCTTCACGGAAACCAAGAATGGCGAGATCCACCTTTTTCCGCTGACCCCGCTCGCGGAGTCGGTTCTTGCTGATGTCCGAAGCCTTTTGAACGAATGGGGCATCGAGTCCGCTTATGTCTTCCCGTCGATGAGGACCGGACACAAGTCTCAGGCGAAGACCCACATCAAGGAGCCGAAAAAGGCCATGGAGGCGGTGGCGAAAGAAGCCGGCGTGCCCTTCGCCACGCACGACATTCGCCGAACCTTCTCCAACCTGCTGGTCTCGGCCGATGTAGGAGCCGAAGTCCAATTCGTGAAGTTGGCCCTCAATCACAGCCAAGCCTCGGACGTTACATCCTTCAATTACCTCGACAAGGTGCGCACGTTACGCCCCTTGTACGAAAAACTCGAACGGGCGATCTTGATCAAAGTCGGCGAGCGGGTGGCAAGCAAAGTCGAGATTGACGCGGACGAGTATCGCCAATTTCGGGAATACAAAGCCATGATCGAGCGGTAGCCGAACTCATACGTCCCGCAGCAAGACAAACGGCCCCGAAGGGCCGAATGAAGCGAGTGGTGGGCCCACCAGGACTTGAACCTGGGACCAAAGGATTCCGGTTTGCGCGACTTTCGCCGCTCCCTGGACCATGCCTTCATCGTAGCTTTCGCCTTAGATGGGCGCCGTCTAGTCTCTACACCTTCAAGATGGTCTCCCATCAAGCTTGGCTCGGCGTAGCCCTATGCGTTGCCGCACGTAGATTCCACCGAATTTGACGCCATTCACGCCAGGAGTTTCCCACCTGGGTGCACAAAATTTATGAGTCCTCTGCTCTAACCAACTGAGCTATAGGCCCGTCCAAGGTCATTGTACCCGCGCGCCATGGACCGATACGGTCAACAAACTTGACACGAGATGGCGAGACGCAAGGAAGGTAGCAACAAAGAAGACCTCACCAGAATAAGTCGTGCTGCTCTGAAGCGGCGTTGAACTGACCGGCCAGCACCGTACAACGGGAACGTAGCCGTTCGCCAACGAGGTCGGTATTGGAATCAATCAAGGGCCTCATATATCCATTTGATATACTTCGCCCATGCACGTCATCTCCATCAAAATGCTTCGCGCCTTCTGGCAAAAGCACCCAGAGGCAGAAAACGTTCTGCGCGAGTGGCACTCGGTACTGGAACACGTCGAGTTCAGGGACTTCAATCATGTCCGTGAGTTTTTCAATTCGGCCGACTACGTGCCGCCCTACACCGTCTTTGATGTGGGTGGCAACAACTATCGCGTCGTCGTGATTGTTCGCTACAGGTTCAAGAAGGTGTTTGTGCAAAAAGTCTTGACGCATCGGGAATACGACGACTGGAACAAGCTTTATCGGAAAGGCAAGGTGTAACTATGGGCACAGCACAACCTCAACTCGACATTCGGGCCTTGCAAGCATCATGGCAGAAGTTCGACACGATGGCGCACCTGCGCCCCATCCACAGCGAATTAGAGTACGACCGAATGGTCGCAATGATGAATTCGCTTTTGGATGTTGCGGGAGATGACGAAGATCATCCTCTGTCAAGCTTGCTTGAATTGGCAGGCGACCTGGTATCCCGATACGAACAGGAACACCACCCAATAGAACCCGCCAGTCCCCGGGACGCCTTGCGATTCTTGATGGAGGCGCGTGGTCTGAAGCAGGAAGATCTGCGCACCGTTGTTCCTCAGAGCAATCTGTCAGCGATCCTGGCGGGAAAACGAAAAATCAGCGCGACGATGGCGGGCAAGCTGGGCAAGTTTTTCGGCATCAGCGCTGCGGTATTCGTGCCAACATAAATTGGATTGTCAAAAACGTTCAGAACTCGCCATGGGAGCGCATTGGGCGACCTAGACGGTCAGATCTGTTTATAGCAACCTGATATCAAACCAAACACATCTGACTGATTTCAAGAAAATTCCCAATGCAAAAAGATCCAATGCACGCCGTTAGCACACAAGCCGAATGGAATGCGCTTCCACCACGGCATTCGGGCCTCGTTGACCTCTTCAATTTAATTGATGGCAAGCCCAAAACGCTCCACGCCTTTTGCCTCATGTGTGACTCCAACACTGGTGGCAATTGGTGTACGGCTGACTCCACTAATGAACAGGCTATCGAAATTCGTCATCTCTCAGATAAAGACGTGGGAATTCTTCGGCCCAGTGAACTCGCTCTCATCATGCAAGGTCTACCGTAGCGATCTTGACCAGCGCCGGCACTGGTCCACCCGCAAGATTTTCAGGCAACAACTGTCCCGCCCGATCATTCAGAAATTCACCGCCTGATCTGAGCTTGCACCGCCACCTCCTGCGCGCCGTCATACTCCGCCACCCACTCCTTGTGCCCGGCCATGGCCGTGAACTCCTGCTCCAGACCAAGCATGTAAGAAGCCATCTTCTCTGCATCCTTGGCCGCCGAGAAAA
>CAIYGK010000397.1 GCA_903925725.1 uncultured beta proteobacterium
ATCTCCTGACCGGGCGCTTTGTCACCGACCAGAGCTTTGGCAGTCGCACCAACCTGCTCAATCTTGAAACGCGCTGCTGGGATGCGGAGTTGCTGGAACTGTTCGAAGTGCCTGCTGCCATGCTGTGCGACCTGGTGGCGCCGGGTTCGGTGGTGGGAGGCCTGACCGGCGCCATAGCCAGCGCAACCGGACTGCCAAACGGGCTGCCGGTGGTTTCGGCTGCGGGTGACCAGCAGTGCGCCGCGCTCGGCTTGGGTCTTTTTTCCGGCGCGCGCGCCGTCTCCAACGCGGGCACCGGCTCCTACCTGATCGGGCACAGCGCCAAACCGGCGCTTGATACCCAGATGCGACTGGCCTGCAATGTCTCTGCCGTACCCAACGCCTACATCGTCGAAGCCGCCGTGCTGACTTCGGGCACGATTTACCGCTGGTTCAAGGAATCTCTCTGCCAGAACAACAGCGGGGCCGACCTGACCTTCGAGGAACTCAATATCGAGGCGGCCAATGCAGTTGCCGGCTGCAACGGACTGCTGGCCCTGCCGCACTTCAAGGGCAGCGGATCACCGTATTGGGACACGCAGGCTCGGGGCGTCTTCTTCAATCTAACGCTCGGCACTTCACGCGGCGAGATGGCGCGCGCCATCCTGGAGGGCATAGCAATAGAACTGAAAGCCAGCCTGGAACTGGTGGAGCACCTGTGCGGCAAAGCGGAATCGGTCAGCGTATCCGGTGGCATGAGCAAGTCCGAGCTGTTCAACCAGATTCAGAGTGACGTGTTCGAGCGCCCGCTGGTGCGCTTTGACAATAACGAAGCTACTTCGCTCGGCGCCTGGATTGCCGCTGCCGTTACCTTCGGGCTGGAAGCCAGTTACCCGGCAGCGTTTGAGCGGGCGCATCGCGACAGTCGATCGGTCCGCTACGAACCCAGTCCCGGCAACGCCCGGGTCTATGCGCGCAAGCGGGAGCAGTCGCACGCTCTGTACCAGGCCTTGGCAACACCGGCGCTGCGCGACTTGCTGAAACCATTGGACTGAAAGAAGATGAGTACATCCAAACAAAGTCAAACCACAAAGGTTTCGAACTACCGACACAAGAAGATTCTGGAGATGCTGTCGCAGCGCCAGTCGGTCTCGGCCGATGAACTCTCGACCGAGTTCGGCGTCTCCAAGATCACGATCCGGCGCGACCTCGATGCGCTGGCTGCACACAAGTTGCTGGAGCGCACCCGCGGCGGCGCCATCTCGGTCTCGGGGCTGCGCATGGAAGAGTTTTTTGAAGAGAAAGACCATTCCGCGAAGCGCGAAAAAAGTCTGATCGGACGTTACGTGGCAACGCTGATTTCAGAGAACGAAACCGTTTTTGCCAATGGCGGCTCCACCACGCTGGAAGTGATCCACCATTTGCGTGGAAAAAAGACCCGCATCGTGACCAACAATGCCGCCTGTCTGGCACTCGACCTGGATCCGCAGCAGGAGCTGATCCTGCTCGGTGGCGACTACCGGATCCACTCCAAGTCGTTGGTCGGTGACCTGACCCTGGCCGGACTGCACGGCATATTTTCCAGCGTCACCGTGCTCGGCATCAATGGGGTGAGCATCAAGAAGGGCTGCACCAGCGCCGTCAGCACGGAAACCAGCGTCAACAAGGCGATGATCGAGAACTCAAGCGGCAAGGTGATCATTGTGGCCGACCACACCAAGATGAACTGCGTCTCGAGCTTTCTCACCAGCCCCCTGAGCCGCATCGACATGATCGTGACTGACTGGATGACGCCCCCTGCCTTCTGCGAAGAACTGGAGGCCGCCGGCGTACAGGTGGTCCGGGTGCCAGACGAGGCTTGATGGCTGGCTGCGGTCAGCACGCGTTCTGTGGAAGCCGGACCCTGGCGATTTCTGCAAAGTAGCGCGCGCCAATGGACAGTACGCTGTCGTTGAAGTCATATCCTGCGTTATGCAGCGGCACGTCACCAACGCTGCCATTGTCACCATTGCCCAGGAAGACGAAAGCTCCCGGGACGACCTTCAGAAACGCACCAAAGTCCTCGGAGATCATCATTGGCGCCACCTGAGACTTGACCTTCTCTGCTCCTACAACGGCACAGGCCGCCTTCAACGCAACTTCGACACAGTTCGGCGAGTTGACTGTGGGAGCAAATTCGTGGGTGTATTCCACTTCGCAGACAGCGCCATGGGCATCACAAACCCCTTTGCATATTCCCCGTATGCGCCGCTCCAGCAGCACCTGAATTTCCGGCGAGTAGCTGCGCGTGTCGCCCTGGATGGTGACGTGGCTGGGCAGTACGTTTCGAATGCCATCCGTGATGAACTCGGTACAGGAAACCACAGCAGACTCAGCGGGGTCAACTGATCGCGCCACAACTGTCTGAAGCGCCACGACGATCTGGGCGCCAACAAGGAGCAGGTCCACCGCCATATGTGGTCGTGCCGCATGACCACCCCGCCCGGTAATCCGGATCACAAAATTGTCTTCGCTGGCCATGACGGGACCGCTTCGCGTCGCAATATGACCCGCCGGCATGCCGGGCATATTGTGAACGCCGTAGATTTCATCAACGGGAAAGCGTTCAAACAAACCATCCTTCATCATCGCAATGGCCCCCTTGCCGTGTTCTTCGGCAGGCTGAAAAATGAACCGGACCACGCCATTGAAGTTGCGCCTTTCAAGCAACAACCGAGCGGCTCCAAGAACCATCGCCATGTGACCATCGTGTCCGCATGCGTGCATACAACCCGGGGATAGTGATTTGTACGGTCTATCGTCTGCGGCTTCTGTGATCGCCAGGGCATCCATGTCAGCGCGCAAGCCGATGCTTGACTTGCCGTCTCCAAGCTTCAAGCTTGCAACAAGCCCGGTTCCGCCAATTCCGCGATGAACCTCCAGCCCCATTGCGCCCAGGATCGTTGCGATGTAATCGGACGTCCTGCTTTCATTGAAGCCGGTTTCCGGGTTGCGATGCAGGTGGTGTCGCCACTGGGTAAGTTGTTCGTCAAAATCACTTGTGATCACGGGTTGACCTCGGTCTTCTTTTGTACCGGCCATTATCTCGTCTGGCATTTGCCGACAGGTCAGAAGTCCTTGCGATAAAGTCGAGGCCAAATACAGGATTCTGGAGTTCACTTTGACCACAAGCACCGCCACCACTCCCAGCAGCGCCTACGAATCGCTGGGTAGTGGCGCATACCGCGCCAGCGTGTTGACGCGTGGCCCCTGGCACCCGCAGCACCAGCACGCCGGCCCGCCCATCGCGCTGGTATGCGGCGCCATCGAGCATGCGGCGAGTGAGCACGGATTAACCCACATAGCGCGGCTCACCGCCAACCTGCTGCGTCCGGTACCCATTGGAGAACTCGCTATTGAGATAGCAACAGACTACGTTGGAAGAAACGCCGGTCATTTTTCAGCGAAGCTCAGGGCCGACGGGAAAGAGGTGGCGCGCTTCACGGCGCTGGCCCAGCGCGAGAATGAGGTGCCACTACCTGCCGGTCTGCCCGGCCATCCGCTGCCGATGGCGCCGAAAGATCCAGAAGAATCAGCGATGTGCGCATTCCCTTTTGCTGGCAAGCATGTGGGTTACGCTGACCTGATGGATACCCGGATTGCGCAGGGTCACATGTTCCAGGGCCCGAGTGCTGTCTGGTTCCGCTTGCGCCACCCCCTGCTGGACAAGGAGTCACCGAGTGACTATCAGCGAGTTGCCGTGGCTGCTGATTCTGGCAACGGTATCAGTGCGATTCTCAAATTTGAGAGCCACAGCTTTGTCAACTCCGATCTGACCATCCATCTTCTGCGCAGGCCTCAGGGTGAATGGATTTGTCTCGATGCACGCACTTGCCTAGGTCCGAATGGCACAGGTCTAGCGGAGTCGGCGCTCTATGATGTTCGCGGCCTCGTGGGCCGTGCCATGCAGAGCCTGTCGGTAAGTCGTCGCCATTAAAGGAATTCCTCTTGAGCAGAGTCTTCAGGGTCTTCTTTGGTGCCATGGTCATCCCGTTGGCCGTGCTGCTATTTGCGCAATGGCCCTTGCGCGACTGGCTGCAAGACTATTCACTGCTGGCCAACGATATGGCACAAATCCTGTTTGCCCTTTACATGGCAGTCGCCGTTACCACTGCCACACGCTCGAACAGCCATCTGGCCATTGCGGGCTCCAGGATCGCTTCGGCAGGGCCTGTTCGCAAGTGGCGCCTGGTGCTGAACTTCCTGTGTCTCGCACCCTGGGCCGTGCTCATACTGTGGGTGGCAGTACCCCAAATGTGGGACTCGGTGAAGTCTCTGGAGCATTTTGGTGAAACATTTACGCCTGGCTATTTCTTCATTCGGGTAGCCTTGGTGCTATTGGCCGCACTGGCACTGTGCGACGGCATGCTGCGCCTTGTGAAAAATTTGAGACAGGCTCCGTGATGACACTTCACCCGGCAACCGGCCTTTTGATGCTGCTGACCCTGGCACTACTGGTGGTGACGACGGGGCTACCCATCTGGCTTTCCCTTATCGCCACAGCCAGCATTTTTTCCGTGCTGGGATCTCTTCTCGGATTGTTTGATCTGGGTGTGCTCAGCGCGGCCAGCAGTCGCACCCTGGGATTGCTCGAACATGACTTGCTGCAGGCACTTCCACTGTATGTTTTTGTCGGCTGCCTGATGCAGCGATTGCAGATTGCCGATGCCTTGTATGTGACGCTGGAGCGAATGAGCCGGCGCACGGGTGCCGGAGACGCTATCGCCTCATTCGGCATAGGCGCACTGGTGGCCACCAAGAACGGATCGGTCGCATCGAGTACCGCCATGCTGGCCCGCCTGATCGGCCCGCGCCTGGGTCCCTTCCATGCAGCCAACGCTACCGCCCTTATTTGTACCGCAAGTACCGTTGGTGTCGTAGTACCTCCATCAATGGTCCTGATCTTGCTGGGAGACGCGATGCTGCGCGCCCACCGGGAAGCGAGCAACCTGCCTGGCTATGGGCTGACGGGTCAGCGAATCATCAACACGCACGACGTATTTCAGTCCGCGCTGTTGCCGGCAGCAGCCATCACCGTACTTTGGCTGCTGGTGGCCTGGTGGCAGGGCCGTAATCAGAAAGTCCGCCCCTCCAGTGAACGCGTCGGTCGGCTTCAATGGTTGGTTTCTGCGATATTCACGCTGACTGTCGTTGCGCTGCTGATGGGCGTGTTTGCCGGACGCTTTTTTGCGGTGGAGGCCTCTGCAACCCTGGCTGTGATATTAATCGCAGCGGCACTTGTCAGTCGCGCACTGAACTGGGCAGACTGGGAAGCAACGTTGCACGAAACCATGAACCTGAGTGGCTCCTTGTTCGCGCTGCTGGTGGGAGCAACAACGTTCAGCCTGGTGTTTCGACTTTGGGGCACCGGTCAATGGATTGCTGACGCCATCCTGAGTTCATCGCTTTCCGGCACGCTGACAGCGGCACTGGTACTGCTGCTCGTTGCGCTTTGTGCATTTGTACTTGACGCATTTGAAATGATCTTCGTGATCATCCCCATCGTGGCACCCGCGATGATTGTGCGTCTGGGCGACGCACAGCAGACAGCCGTGTTGTTGCTGCTGGTATTGCAGTTGAGCTTTCTTGTACCGCCAACAGGCTATGCAGTCATGATGGCACGTGCCCGATCAGGACTGGCGAGTGTCTCCAATGCCATCCTGTTTCGCTCACTATTTCCCTACCTGGTCGCGCAGGCCGCCATTACGTTGGCGGTATTCACAACGCCATGGACCGTACACCTGCTCGACAATGAGGCAACGAGCAGGGTGGATCAAAGCGTACTTTCCAACGAGGAAGTTGACCGGCAAATGCGTGCCATGTCTGAACCATGAGTCAAAGCGGCAGCACTGTCACCGTCAGCGGCAGAGGGAACCAAAGGCTGCCAGCAATGGATCGTTGTGATTGCGCCCCCTTCCAGTGACTACGTATGTCAAACTTGCAGAACCGAACCAGGCTGTTCTGGTCATGTCCTTGTAGCCAAGTTCGGCCATCGTTGGTACATCAGGCAGGAGTACCAGGCGTTGAGTGCGCAGACACCGCCTCTGAACACAAGCCAGGGCTTGCATCCGGGGGCTACAGGTGTCAGGACCTCTTCGGATACAGGCCGGGGAACAGCCCATTGAGCTTTTGCCCTGTTTCACCAGCGCCAACGATGTCGCCGGTGCGCTGTGCTTCAAATAATTCAGCGCGTAGCCTCACCAGAGGCCCCGTTGTGAATACATTTGCGCTGAGTCGAGGTTACAAATGGACCCCATTGCTTTACCTGGGTGGGACAGCGCAAGTTTCGTCAGCTACGCTGTGGACCATGGAGGACACAAGTGAAGGAACACAAAGATGATTAACGAACAGGAATTTCTCCAGCGTCGATATCGATTGCAAAAACTTGTCGCTCAGCGAGGCGCAAGTCAGTTCGTCGCTACCAGCAGTGACAGCATTTTTTACTTGTGCGGTGCCAGTTTTGAAGCACTGGAGAGGCCTTTCTTCTTGATCGTACCTCGCGAAGGTGAACCGCGACTGGTGGTGCCTTTCCTGGAAAGGGATCATCTGAAGAAGGCCAAAGCACTCAATCACGATCAGATATTCACCTACTGGGATTACCCGTCGCCAAAGGACCGCAGCTGGGATACGGTGTTGGAGCGCCATGGCCAACTGACTGCCGGGTTTCTGTTTGATAGCGCCTGTCCGATCTCGACAGCCGGGCATCTTCAAGCTATGGGGGGCAAGCCCGCATCACTGATCGAGGAACTGCGATCGGTGAAGAGCGCCGCAGAAATTCAGATGATTCGTTACGCCGCCAGGTTTGCGGATCGCGGTGTAGAAGAGTTGTACAAATGTTCGTACTATGGTGCGACAGTGGCCGAGGGCTTTGCTCGCACCGGCCAGGTGACGCAAAGCATCATTCGGGAAACACCTGACTGGGACCCGCTGACAACCAAAGTGTTGATGCTCAGTTTTCCAGCGCCGTGGAGTGCCATGCCGCACTCGGTACCCGCCGCGAATGCTCTGCTGCAGGACGGTCCCCATGTCGCGCTCGTGCTGACGCGGGTAAATGCCTACGCCGCCGAAT
This sequence comes from uncultured beta proteobacterium, assembly GCA_903925725.1. Classification (GTDB taxonomy): domain Bacteria; phylum Pseudomonadota; class Gammaproteobacteria; order Burkholderiales; family Burkholderiaceae_C; genus Rhodoferax. The sequence continues at coordinate 7,088 of CAIYGK010000397.1, forward strand.
GCGAGCGCACCTACTTCAC
>CAIYGK010000398.1 GCA_903925725.1 uncultured beta proteobacterium
AGCTGATGTGCAAACGGCCCTGCCTGCCGCCTACGCGCTGGCGATTTCTGGGCGCCCTGGGCCGGTCTGGCTTGATATCCCTATGGACATTCAATCATCCAAAGAGGCCCTGACCTTCCCCGAAACGGCTGCAACTGCAAAGCCGCAGGCCCCAAATCTGGAGGCTGCCTGCCTGGAAATCATTCAGCGCCTGAAACTGGCGCACCGCCCACTCATTCTGGGCGGCACCGGCATACGCCTTGCAGGTGCTACTGATTTGCTGCGGCAACTGGTGGAAGAGAATGGTATTCCGCTAGCCACGGCCTGGACCCATGACCTGATTGCCTCTGACCACCCCCTGTTTGCCGGGCGACCCGGCACCATTGGCACGCGCGCCGGCAACTTCTGCCTACAAAACTCCGACCTTGTCCTTGTCATCGGGTCCCGCCTGAACATCCGGCAGACCAGCTACAACTGGGACTCATTTGGCAAAAACGCCTGGATCGTGCAGGTCGATGTAGATGCCGCCGAACTGGCCAAGCCAGGCGTGCAGGCCGACCTTAAGGTGCAGGCCGATGCCCAGGTGTTTGTCAGCACCCTGCGCCGTCTGTTGGCCCAGCATACGCTACCGAACTTTTCTGCCTGGGGTGCCTGGTGCGGCGAGATCGGTGAGCGCTACCACGCGCGCCGCGAACACAGCCAAAAGCCGGGCGCACCGCTCAACCCTTATGTGGTGGTGGACCGCATCTTTCGCCAGATGCGCGATGACGACGTGGCCGCCTGCGGCAATGCCTCGGCCTGCATCCTACCGTTTCAAATGGCCCACCTCACGGCCAACCAACGCTTGTTCAGCAACTCGGGCTCGGCCTCCATGGGCTACGATCTGCCCTCGGCCATAGGCGCTTCGTTTGCGGGCACGCCAGACAACAAGCGGCGGGTGATCTGCTTTGCCGGCGACGGCAGCTTGCAGATGAATATCCAGGAACTGCAAACCCTCAAGACGACTGGCCGCAATGTGGTCGTGGTGGTTCTCAACAACGGGGGTTACCTTTCCATCTGGCAAACCCATGAGAACTTCTTCGGCCGCGTGATCGGCGCTACGCCTGCGTCCGGTGTGGAGTTTCCGGATTTCGAAGCGGTGGCAAAAGCCTATGGCCTCAAGGCTGCAACGATCCGCAGCGAAGCTGATCTCACCCGCATGGATGCGCTCTTTCAAGAAGACGGCCCGCTGCTGTTGGACCTGGTGGTGGACCCGCGCCAGGAGTTTGCACCGCGCATCAAATCGCGTGTGGACGAGAACGGCAAGTTCATCACGCCGGAGCTGGACGATATGCATCCTTTCTTGGATCCGGTAGAACTCAAGGCAGTGGCGGATTCCGCCCGCGCCATCCAGGCCACCGCCTGACACGTCACTAAATTGGACGCGATGATGACGACGAATTTTCTAGATGAACTGCAAACCCTGGCCAAGCGCCATGCTGACAAACCGACCAGAGCGCTTCCTCCCGGCCAGGTCGTGTGGATTTTTGGTGCCGGGCAGTTCGGCCGTGCCCTGTGTGCTGCAATGCAACGTGCTGGCCACACGGTGGCGGGCTTTGTCGAAACCAAGCCTTCGGCCACGCAGGTCATGGGGCTGCCCCTGATCAACTGGCAGCAATGGTCGCCCGCGCACTGCGCCGCGCCCTTATGCATCGGCATCTTCAACCGTGGCATGCCACTGGATGCGTTGGAAGCCTTGGCACGCCAAGCCGGTGCGAGCGATGTGTTTTTGCCCTGGGACCTGTACCACGCGTTCAAGCAGGATCTGGGCTGGCGCTTCTGGCTGAGCGAGCCTGAGCGCATTCTGAGCCAGACCGACGCAATTGCGAATGCGTTGGACTGTTTAAGTGACGACACCAGTAAACGCTGCCTGCTGGATATTGCCGCCTTTCGCCTGGGCCTGCACACGCCTTACGGCAGTTTTCAGCATGATGAAAACCAGTATTTCAACCCCCTCACTCTCGATGCGTTCCACGGCAAGCCTATCCGTTTCGTCGACGGCGGCGCCTATAACGGGGACACCTACCTGGAACTGTGCACGTTGGCCGAAGTGCAGGCGGCCTACTTGTTTGAGCCCGACAGCGCAAACTTTGCGCAGTTGGTGCGTAACGTGCGTAGCACTGCACACCCGGTGCAATGCTTGCCGCTGGGCCTGTCTGACAGCTATCGCATCCTGAGTTTCAATGCCGGTAATGGCGAAGGTGCATCCATTACCGAGAACGGTACTGCACACATTGCAGTCACGGCGCTGGACGACGTGCTCGCCGGGCACACCGTGGATTTCATCAAGCTCGATGTCGAAGGCGCTGAATTGCAGACCCTGCAGGGGGCACAGCAGTTGATACAGCGATCCCGTCCGGTGCTGGCACTGTCCCTCTACCACTTGCCACAAGACCTATGGGAGCTTCCGCTGACACTGTCCAGGCTGTGTGAGGGCTACCGCTTCTATATCCGCCAGCATTTCTTCAACAGCTTTGAAAGCGTGCTGTATGCCGTGCCGGTGCACTGTTAAGCGCGCCAGCAGGATTTGCACATGACCCAGACTTCACGAACCTGTCCGATTTGCGCGGGCGCAGCTGCCGACCCGTGCCTGGCTAATCCGATGGCGGCCGTAGGTGGCTTTGACATGAGTTATACCGTCGTACGCTGTAGCCATTGCGGATTCCATTATGCCCAGCAGTTGGCCGACAACGCCACCTTCAGCGCCTACTACCAATCGGTCTCCAAATACGACGCGCCGGAATCCGTGTCCCCGGTGGACCAGGCACGCATTAATGCCACCGTGCGCTTTCTCGATGGCCGCGTTGCCAAGACCCAGCGCATAGCCGACCTGGGCTGCGGCTATGGCGCCCTGCTGGGTGGCTTGCAGGCCACCGGGTGGCTGCATCTGCAGGGGCTTGACCCGGCACCCAATGCCGCGCAATGCGCTCTGAAAATGTTTGGCGTGCGTGGCATCCAGCGCGGAATGATGTCCGAGGCCCACACGGTGTTGAACCTGCAGGATGTCGATGTGGTCTGCATCATGTGTGTGCTGGAGCGCCTGCCGCAACTCCGGCAAGACTTGGCCCAGCTTTTTTCCAAGCTGCGACCAGGCTGTAAGGTGCTGCTGGAAGTACCGGCCATCGAGTGCTTCCTCAACCCTGACGGCGAACCCTTCGGCGAGTTTTCGTTGGAACACATTCAGTTTTTTGATACCCCGTCGCTGGTGAATCTGATGCGCTCTCTGGGCGCACAGCAACTGGCGCTGGAGCTGCTGGATTTGCCGATGGTG
>CAIYGK010000399.1 GCA_903925725.1 uncultured beta proteobacterium
CCTTGGGCACTTTGTTGGCGTCCGCCGCCGGCCGGTTTCCGGCAGCGGACGTGGCGATGCAACGGATTGCGCGACGGACATGGAAGCTATCACCACTGTCGCTACCGCTGCATCGGCACCCCCTCCAGCCCGCAACTTTCGCCTTTTCGTATTCCCATGATCAAGAGACCCTGGGGGGCACGAGAGGCGAGAGATTGTGAACTTTCACTCGTTACTCTACCGTTGCCCCCGAACTCTTGATAACTTGAGTCCACTTGCGCAGTTCCACCTTCAGATAGGCGCTGAATTCTTCAGGACTACCACCGAGCATGTCTATTCCCTGAGCGGCCCAGGCGGCGCGCACGTCCGGCATGGCGGTGATCTTGCGCAGCGTGGCGTGCAGGCGGGCGATGGCTTCGGGGGGGGTGCCTGCCGGAGCAAGGACGCCGTACCAGCCGACCGCCTCGAAACCGGGAAGGGTTTCGGCTACGGTCGGCACGTCGGGCAGTGCTGGGGAACGACGCGCACCCGTAACTGCAAGGGGCCGCAGCTTGTCGGCCTTCGCCTGCTGCACGATGGACGGGATCGCGACGAAGATCAGCGGCAACTGCCCACCAAGCGCATCGGTGACGGCGGGACCCGCCCCGCGGTAAGGTACGTGGACAATGTTGATGCCAGCCTGCTGCTTCAGCAACTCGGCCGCGAGGTGTGCGGTGGAGCCGGAGCCGGGCGATGCGAAGGACAGCTGGCCGGGCTTGGCACGCGCTTGGGCGATCATGTCGGCGAGCGAGCGCATGGGCTGGCTCGGATGCGCAAGCAGCACGTTGGGCGTGGCGCCCAGCAGCGCCACCGGCGCGAAGTCACGCACAGGGTCGTAGCGGATGTTGCTGTAGAGGCTTGGATTGAGAGCAAGCTGTGCGCTCGATCCGAACAGCAGCGTATAGCCGTCGGCGGGTGCGCGCTGCACGAGTTCGGTGGCGATCATGCCGCCAGCGCCGGGCTTGTTGTCCACAATCAAAGGCTGGCCGGTTTCCTCATGGAACTTCACACTCAGCAGGCGGGACATGATGTCGGTGGTGCCGCCGGGAGAGAAGGGCAACACCAGGCGCACGGGCCGGCTGGGGAAGTGTTCGATGCTCTGGGCATGGTTCGCCAGGGAGATGGCGATGGTGCAGGCAAAGGTCAGCAGTGTGCGCAGCCATCTTGTCATGCTTGGGTCCTCACTTTTGATCGGTTGCTTGCTCGCGCAACACAGCGTTGTCATGACGCAGGCAATCCAGAAGTGGGCGGCAGTCATGTAGATCGGCCAGGCTTCGCAACAGCTTCAAGGCGCTTGCTGCGTGATCTGCAGGCAACGATGCGCTGGCGCAATCGAGGAACTTGGCGTCGATCTGCGCAGCTGGCAAGGGGAGCTTTGGTGAGCCCGGCGTCTCGTCAACGCGCATGGCGAAGCTACCCCGCGCGGTGACGATGGTCACGTCGTTGTAGCCCACTGTGGAAGACCAGCGCTTGCCATCCTCGATCGGATAGGGTCGCACCTTGTCCATCAGCGTCTGCACGAGTGGGCGGGTGAACATGTCGTCGGTGAATGTGTCCAGATTCACCACCCCGTCAAGTACCAGCGCAGCGGCGGTGTATCCGATGCTGAATTTGCCGCCCAGTCCGGTGATGGGCAATTGCTTTACCAAGCCCGCGTCCGTGCCGGGCGGAAAGCCGATGGCGATCTCTTGCACTTCCTCGGGCTTGATGGCGTGCTGCCGCATCAGTTGCAGCAATCCGCTAATGGGGCGGTGGCTGCAATAGCAGCAGGGCCATAGCTTGACGAACAGGCCCGGTTCCTCAATCTCCCAGGGCGCCCCCAGCTTGGGAATCAATTGCTCCAGCGGCAAGGCATCCTCTCCCCGGTAAGTCGCTATCACGCTGCGTGGCTTGTCGTCGAAGATGGCAGAGTTGGCGGCAAAGCCGTCGCGCACCAGCAACGCGGCCTGCACAGCACAACGCGCTGCATGGCCAGCGTGGAAAGGTTTGGCCATGGTGCCGAAGTTGGCGATCAGACCAGCGGTCTGCGAAGCAGCGAGGCCCCATGCGTGGGTCATCTGCGCGGAACTCAGGCCAAGCAGCCGGGCAGCGGCGGCGGTGGCGCCAAAGATGCCGACGGAAGACGTCGGATGCCATCCCCGCGTGTAGTGTGCGGGGCCAAAGGCCAGGCCCAATTTGCCCGCCAGTTCCAGCCCGAGGATGAAGGCGTCGAGCACGTCGGCACCGCTTGCGCCCAATGCCTCGCCGACGGCCAGGACGGTCGGCAGCATGGTGGTGCTGGGATGGCCGCGCATGGTGGGAATGTTGTCATCGAAATCCAAGGCATGCGAAGACACGGCGTTGAGGAAGGCGGCATCTGCCACGCCGACCTTGCGCCCGAGTCCCCAAACGCTCGCAGTTAGGCCGGTTGTGGCATCTGCCACCGACTTGTTGACGATGCGCACCACCGGCTCACTTAGTGCCGCGAGGGCGCACCCCACGGTGTCGATGGACGCATTGCGGGCCAGTGCGCGCAACTCCGTAGAAAGGCGCGAGGCTGGCGTGTCGATGGCGAATTCGGCCAGTTGCTGCGTCAGTGTAGAAGCGGTCATGGCACGCTCAATCCGCCAGACGAAACTTGGGGATCGTTATCTCCGGCGTGACCGCATCGAACACTGCTTCAACCCTGTCTCCCACCTTCACTGCGTCGTTGCTGCAACCTACTATATTGCTGTACATGCGGGGACCTTCCTCCAGTTGCACCAAGGCGACGTTGTATGGCAAGTCGGCAGCGAAGGCCTTGTTGTAAAGCTTGTGGTAAACGATATAGGCGAAGACCTCACCGCGACCCGACAGGTTCTTCCAGTTGAATTCATACGAGAGGCAGTCCGGACAGACATGGCTGATCGGAAAGCGGATGTGGCCGCATGCGCCGCATTGCTGCATGCGGAGATGACCTTCGTGCGCGCCGTCCCAGAACGGCCGGTTCTCCTCGGTGAGTGTGGGCAGTGGCTTGGTGTAAAGGTGGACTGTGTCAACCATGGGTTTAAGCCTTTTGCAAGATAGTGGCGTTGGCATTATTGAGCGGCCGGCCGCGGCCAGTCACCAGGCAGATCTCGGCATTGTTCACCTGCCGCTCGCCACAGTTGCCGCGCATCTGGCGCACGCCTTCGGCCAGATGCAACCAACCTTCCATGTACGAGTCCGACAGGTTCCCGCCCGCAGTGTTTACCGGCAGAGCGCCGCCTAGCTGTATGCGACCACCCTCAGCGAAAGATCCACCTTCACCGGGCTTGCAGAATCCAGCATGCTCCAGCCACAGAAGCACGCTGATGGTGAAGTTGTCATACAGCTGTGCGACATCGATTTCTTCCGGGCCTACGCCCGCCATGCGGTAGGCATCCTGCACGGCCTCCTTCTGGTGCGGCGCGTACCACCAATCGGGTCGCTCCATGTTCTGCGTGGTGTAGCCTTGGCCGATGCCCCGGATCAACACAGAAGGCTGTCGCAGATCTCGCGCGCGCTCGGCCGAGGTCACGATCAGGCAAACACCGCCATCGGAGATCAAGCAGCAATCGAGTAGGTGCAAGGGCTCCACCACCCAGCGAGATGCCTGGTGCTCCTCAATGGTGATGGGCTTGCGCATCGTGGCTTCGGGGTTGAGGGAAGCGTGACGGCGGCAGGCCACAGCAACTTCAGCCAGTTGCTTGCTCGTCGTGCCATAAAGCGCCATGTGCCGCGATGCTGTAATCGCGCTGTTGGCAGCGGCCGCCATGTAGCCCCAGATGTCCCAGGAATCGCCCCAACCAGATACGCGGTCGAACTTGAAGCCGCCGGTTGCCGCAGCGTCGCCGAAAACGCACGCCACGTGAGTCGCCAAGCCGTTCTGAATCGCCATCGCAGCTTGGTGCACCAGGGCGCCGGCCGTCGCGCCGCCCAACATCATGCTGCCCGTAAAGCGCGGATTGATGCCTAACGTTTCGCCAAGACGCAGGTAGTTCCAGGCGCCTTCCGGCGTAGTGGTGCCGGGCATGGTAAGCAGGCCGTCGATGTCAGACTTCTTCAATCCGCAATCGTCCAGCGCGCGCTTAAAGGCCTCAACGGCCAGCGTCAGCGAAGTGGATCCCGGCACCTTGCCTTGCGGTGAGGCGCCAACGCCGGCAATGGCGGTTTTGTTCTGCAGCGGATGGGGGGTTAGCGTGGCCATGGTTATTCAGTGATGTGGGCGTTCTTGAGCACGGTCTTCCACTTTTCGTACTCGCGCTGAATCAGGCTGCCGAATTCAGCGGGCGTGCTGGATATGGGGTCCTGCCCCTGGCTGGTCCAGTAAGCGCGCACCTCGGGCACCTGCACCAGTGCGCGCAGTGCGGTGTTGAGCTTGTCGACGATATCGACGGGAGTGCCGGCAGGTGCGACGACGCCCCAGAAGACCGCTGCATCGAACCCAGGTACCCCCAACTCGGCGATGGTTGGTGCCTGCGGCAACGCTCCCGAGCGCGTGGCCCCTGTCATGCCAATGGCGCGCAGGCGCCCGGCCTTGATGGCCGGAACCGTGCCACCAAGGCCTGCAATCGCCATGTCGAGTCTGCCACCAAATAGGTCTATGTTCATGGGCGACTGGCCCCGGTAAGGCACGTGAACGATCTGGGTGTTGGTGCTGCTCTTGAGCAGTTCCCCGGCGAGATGGCCAAGACTGCCCGCGCCGGGCGTGCCGTAGCTCATACCGCCGGGCTTGGCCCGTGCACGGGCCAGTAGGTCGGCCATATTGGTGATGGGAGAGTTGGCTGGCACCACCAACACGTACTGCGACGAGGCGACCTGGCCGACCGGCGCGAAGCTCTTCACGGGGTCATAGCTGATCTTGGTCACGTTCGGGCCGGTGGCCAGGCCTCCGGTGGAAGCGAGCAGCAGCGTGTAGCCATCCGGCGGCGCTGCCGCCACTTTGGCTGCCGCAATGGTTCCGCCGGCGCCGGGCGCGTAGTCCGCCACAACGTTCTGGCCCAGCAATTCCGTCATCTTTTCGATGAGCGGGCGCACAATCACGTCGCTGGTACCTCCCGGTGTGAAGGGCACAACGATGCGGATCGGGCGCGAAGGGTAGTTCTGAGCCATTGCGCCCGCGGCGGCCAGCGCCAACACCGTGCCGGCGGCACGCAGGGCCAAGCGGCGGAGAACTGCTTTACGCGTCATCACTCCCCCCTGCCGACCAAGCTGCGGGCGATGACCATGCGTTGCATTTCGGAGGTTCCGTCTCCCACACGGTAGTGGCGCACATCGCGGTAGAAGCGTTCGATCGGAAAGCCCTTGACGATGCCCATGCCGCCGTGCACCTGCACGGCACGGTCTGCGATGCGACCTACCATTTCCGAGCAATGCAGCTTCGCCATGTTGGGAAGCACGCCCACGTCTTTACCGTCTTCGAGGTCCTGTACCGTGCCGTAAGTCAGAGCGCGGGCGCAGGCCAGTTCAGTAGCGGAATCGGCCAGCATCCACTGGATGGCCTGTCGCGCCGCAAGTGGCTTGCCGAATGTCTTTCGGTTCTTGGCGTGCTCCACCGACATCTCGATCAGGCGGTCGGAAGTACCGATGCATGACGAGGAGACACACAGGCGTCCCTCGTTTAGATGCGACATCGCCACTTTGAAACCGCTACCTACTTCGCCAAGCACCGTCGAATCATCCAGTGCGCAATCGGTGAACGTCAGTTCGGCCACCTTGATCACGCCCGAGCCCATGGTGCCTTCCACTCGTGTCACCTCGAAGCCCGGGGTGTTCTTCTCCACGACGAAGGCAGTGATACCGCCGCGCGATCGTTTCTCCGGATCGGTAACGGCCAGCACGACGATGAAGTCCGCTGTGTGGCCGCCGCTTATGTAGTGCTTGCGGCCATTGAGCACCCATTTGCCGTCCTTGCGCTCGGCGCGGGTACGCATCGATGCGGAGTCCGAGCCTGCATCCGGTTCCGTGAGGGCGAAGGCGCCGCGCTTCACGCCGGTGGACACACCATCAAGGTAGCGGCGTTGCTGCTCCTTCGTCCCGAGGTGTGCGATGGCCGAGGGCGCGATGCCACTGGACGCCGCCACGATGAGGTTGAATATGCGGTGCACTCGACTGAGTTCCTCCAGAACCAGGCAATAAGTAGACAGACCCACGTTCATGCCGCCGTTGGCCACGGGCAGCCGCATGCCGAGATAGCCGGCGTCGGCGAGCAGGGGAATGACCTCCGGTGGAAGCTCATCCGTCTCATCGATCTTGCGAGCCAGCGGTTCCAATTGCAGGGTACAGAACTGGCGCAGCGAGGCACGCATTTCTTCGAGTTCGGGGCGGAGTGTGATCGACATGAGAAGATTCCTTGAATGCGGTGGGTGAGGACGTATCTGTGTGCGTTGATTGGCTGCGTCAGTTGCGGGCTTATTGCGCGGTGTAGACCGGCTTGCGTTTTTCAGAAAAGGCCTTGCGGCCCTCGATGCGGTCGGCGCTGCTGTAGAGCAGCCCGAACACCTGGCGCTCCATCGCCAGGCCATGCGACAAAGGCAGATCCAGACCCTGGTAGGCCACACGCTTGACGGCGCGCACGGCCAGCGGCGCATTCGCAGTGATGCGTTGCGCCAGCGCGGTGGCCTGGGCCAGCAGTTCCGACTGCGGATAAACGCGGCTCACCAGGCCGATGCGGTGCGCCTCGGCGGCATCGATCTTGTCAGCGGAGAGCAACATCAGCATCGCGTCCGACATGCCGACGGCGCGCACCAGGCGCTGAGTGCCGCCGCCGCCGGGAATGCTACCGATCTTCACTTCCGAGAGTGCAAAACTCGCGTTCTCCGAACACAGTCGAATGTCGCAGGCCAGGGCCAATTCCAGCCCACCGCCGACGGCATAGCCGTTGATCGCGGCGATAACAGGTTTGTCCACCAGGTGCAGGTCGCCCAGGAACGTGGGCACCGGATCGCCGCCATACTGCTGGCTGGCGAAGCTGCGCTCGGAGGGCAGCGAATTCTTCAAATCCGATCCGGTGCTGAAGGCTTTTTCGCCGGCACCAGTGATGATGGCAACCCAGATCTCGTCGTCCGTGCGCAGTCTGCGCCAAGCCTCGTGCATCTGGCGACGGGTCTCCATGTCGAATGAATTCAACGCGTGCGGGCGGTTGATTGTGATGGTAGCGATACGGTCCTTGACCGATATGTCGAGTGCCATTTTCATTTCCTCAGAGTAGAGGCAGGCTCGCGGCCCGCAGATGTCGGTGTTACTTCAAGACCTCTTGTGCGATCAGTTCATCAATGCGCTGGTCGTCCAACTTCAGCCATTCGTGGCAGACCTCGCGCGTATGCTGGCCAAGCAAAGGGGCTGGCCGGCGCGGCCACGCAGGTGTGACAGACAGATGCATGGGCGGCGCGCTGTAGAGCGAATTACCCATCTCGGGATGGTCCAGGCGGACCCATTGGCGGCGGTGCACCAATTGTGGGTCGGTGATCACCTCGGAGCAGTCCAGCACCACACCAGCGGGAACACCGCGCGCCTGCAGTGCGGTCATCAGTTCCTGGCCGTCGCGACCGCGTGTTGCATCGGAGAGGGCTGCATCGAGCGCCTGTGCATCATGCAGCCGACCGACGCGGGTCGCCCAGCGCGGCTCGTCCAGCCAGGCGGTGCGCTCCAGCAATTGCGCCAGGGCCACCCACTGTTCGTCCCTGGATACAGCGATGGCGATCCAGCGGTCGTCGCCGGCCGTCGGATAGACGCCGTGTGGGGCGAGTTCGTCATGGCGATTGCCCATGCGCGTGCGGTTGCGTCCGTTGACGGTCCACTCCAGCACAGTGGGTCCGAGCAAAGAAACCGCTGGCTCAAGCTGGGCCACATCGACGAACTGGCCTTCGCCAGTACGCCGCAGATGGCGCAGCGCGGCCAGCAGCGCGAACACAGCGTGCGTGGGATTGGGGATGTGGTCCGGGTAGTTCGTGCCAGTACCAGTGGGGTCGCGGTCTGGGTGGCCGGACAGGCGCAGCAAGCCACTCATCGCATTGATCATGTGGCCGTAGCCCAGGTAGTCGCGCTCGGGGCCGGTCGCTCCCAGCAGCGACATCGCAACGTACACGATGTCGGGCTTGAAGTCACGAACCTGATCCCACCCAAGGCCGAACTTGGTCATCACGTCCGGCGTGAAGTTGTTGATCACAATGTGCGACTGCTCGATCATCAGGCGTGCGAGTTGCCGCGCCTCAGGCTTCTTCATATTGAGCGCGATGCTGCGCTTGCTGGTGTTGCGGTCCGCAAAATATCCGCTGCGGTTAACGCCGGTAATCTTGTCCTTGAAGGGCGGCATCATGCGCAACGTGTCCGGGCGCGTCGCGGTCTCCAGCTTGACCACGTCCGCGCCCATATCGGCCAGTAGTTTGGTGGTGAAGGAACCCGCGCCGATCCAGGTGAAATCGGTGACCTTGACGCCAGACAGTGGTCCGGGCGCGATGGCATTGGACTGTGCAGCGTTCATACGACTTCCTCCTGGCGCAGCGCCACGATCTCGCTGTCACTAAAGCCCGCCTCGGCCAGCACGGACTGAGTGTGTTCGCCCGCGTGCGGCGCACGCCTACTGATGGCCGGCGTGGCGGATAAAAGGTAAGGCGCACCCGGCATCACCGCGCCAGCGGGTGCCTGAGGATGGTCCAGCGGCACGAAGTAACCATGCGAGTTCAGCTGGTCGTTGTTCACCAGGTCAGAAGGGGAAGACATCGGTGCGATCGGGACGCCACGTCGCTGGCCCTCATGGTACAAGTACTTGAGTGTTTTGGTTGCGGCAAAGGGCGCGAAGATCCGTTTGAACACGACCTTGGCGGGATCGGTCGCAAGAAAGCGGAAGTCACGCCAGCGCTCATCGGCTATTTCATCCACTTCAGTGACGCCTTCGTCACGCAGCCATGCCACGGTGTTTTGCCAGAAGCGCGGATCTCCCACCCCTGCGGCCATCACGAAGACTTCCCCGTCCTCGCATGGGAAGATACCGGTCCCGGCGAAACGGACTGCCCCGCCTGCTCGCTTGCGTACCGTGCCTTCCAGATCGGCGAACTGCACGGCGTTCTCCAGTCCCATCACCACGCACTGCTGGGCTGCTACGTCCACGAGTTGGCCCTGACCGCACGCCTCGGCATGCAGCACAGCGGCCATGGCACCCGCTGCCGCAAACTGCGATGCGGCCAGCACGGCTTGGTCGCCCCAGACCCGGGTGGGCGCAGTGTCGCTGAAGCCCGCCAGACTCAATAGTCCGCCCAGTGCAAGTAGCACGATGTCTTCTGACTCGTATTTGGCATAAGGGCCAGATTGCCCAAAGGGCGTGATGCTGGTGTAGGCCAACGAAGGCGCGAGCGGCGCGAGTGACGCGTAGTCAAGACCGCGAAATTGCATGGTGCCCGGCCGTTCGCTTTCGAGTACCAAATTTGCCTTTTGTGCAAGCCGCCGGAATGCCTCCTGTCCCTCCGGGCTATCCAGGTCGAGAGTGATAGAGCGCTTGCTGGTGTTGAGGTAGGCGAATGTCAAACTGGCATCGCCTCTGGCTTCATCCGCGCCCGCGACCAGTGGCAGGGCGTGGCGTGTTGCTGCGCCGCCCGGAGGCTCGACGAGCACCACGTCGGCTCCCATATCGGCGAACAGCTTTCCGGCGTAGGCGCCGAGTGTTCCCGGAAGCTCCAATACCCGGACACCTTGCAGGGCTCTGGGTTGCAACAAATTGGCGTTCATTGAGGATTCCGAAATGTGGAATAATGTGAGAAATTAACTTAATAATAGCAAACTTCCAAATCTGCGCCCAGAACCTTGTTGATAGCATGGGCCAGGTGTTGGCACTTGTAAGGAACGTTCCCATGAAAATGGTTTCTGCAGCGACGATAGCAAGGATTGCGGCACCTGCGCCGGGCACGCAGGTGCTACGCCGCGCGCACGACATGCTGCGTCTTTTGGCATTGCATGCGCGCGAGGGCATGCGTCTGAGTGACATCGCGTCCACGCTCTCGCTGGAGCCACCGACAGCCCACCGCATCCTGCAAGGTCTAGTGCAGGAGCGCATGGCCGTGCAGGATGTTGACAAGCGCTACAACCTCGGGCCGGCGCTTTACGAACTGGGGATGACGGCGGGCGCCAGCTACCCACTGCGCGACGTTGTACAAACTTCGGTCGAGCACCTGGCCAAGACCACCGGTGATACCTTGGTGGTGACTGTGCGCAGTGGTCTCGATAGCGTGTGCATTGAGCGCCGGACCGGCGCCTTCCCGATCCAGACCTCGATGGTCGCCATCGGGACACGCCGACCCCTGGCTTCTGGGGCTGGCGGCTTGGCGATCATGGCCTGCTTGGACAAGGACGAAAGCCGCTGGCTGGTCGAGCAAAACGCACTGCAACTGAAGTGCAGTGCTGCCGACATTGCCGCGCGCATTGAAGATGCCCGACGTATCGGCTATGCGATCAACACTTACCGCCACACGACACCGCCGATCTCCGCCCTCGGCGTGCCGATCATGGGCGCATTCGGCCAGTGCGTTGCTGGCCTCGCGATCGTGGCTTTGTCGATGCGGCTTTCGGGAAAGCGGCGTACTGAGGTTGTGGAACTGCTGCGCAATGAAGCTGTCGCGGTGAGTCGACGACTGGCGCAACAAGTGCTGCCAAAAGCTATTTAGAAACATCCAATATATGGAATACGCAAATATATTGCTTTGACTTGTCCATCGTCGGGACGTATGCTTGACGCTTGGGTGGATCACATCAACTCCAGGAGACACTCCCATGCGTGCGTTGAGGACTTTTCTTTGCTGTGGCTTTGCCGCCCTTGCCGGCGTTGCAGCGGCCCAGGGCAATTGGCCCGAGACCGGTAGATCAATCAAGGTCATCGTCGGCTTCGCCGCGGGCGGCGGAGCCGATGCGTCGGCGCGACTGGTGACACGCAAGATGGGGGAGTTGCTGGGGACCACCTTCATCATCGACAACCGCGGAGGCGCGGGCGGCCTGTTGGCAACGGCCGCGGTGGCCGACGCGAAACCGGATGGCTACACGCTGCTGTGGGGCAGCATAGGCGCCTTCGCCCTCAGTCCTGCCCTGGGTGTCAAAATCAACTACGATCCCTTGCGCAGCTTCGCGCCGATATCGCTAACGGCCTCGCTATCGAATGTAATGGTGGTCGGCGCGAACTCACGGTACAAGACCGTGCAGCAATTGATCGCCAAAGCCCGCGAAAATCCCGGCAAACTGAGCTACGGCTCGCCTGGCATCGGCTCGGCCGGGCACATCAGTGCGGCGCTACTGCTGGACCTGGCGAAGATCGACATGATCCACGTGCCGTACAAGGGCGGTAGCCAATTGGTGACTGACGTAGTTGGTGGAGAATTGGCCGCCGGCGTCGTTACCGTGTCGACTGTGCAGACCCTGGGCAAGGATCGCCTGTTGCCTATCGCGGTGACCACTGCAAAACGAGACCCGGCATTGCCCGACGTCCCCACCTTCGCTGAGAGCGGTGTCAAGGATTACGAGGCGAATTTCTGGTTCGGCTTGCTGGCCCCCAAGGGCACGTCGCGCGAGATCGTCGACAAGCTCAATGGCGCGGTGCGCGCTGCCCTGGCGGACCCCCAAGTGAGCAGGGCGCATCTGGCGCTGGGCTTCAGCGGCACAGGGAGCAGCCCGGAGGACTTCTCACGCATCATCTTCAATGACCACGAAAAGTGGGCGAAGGTGTTGTCGAACCAACGCTAGATTGTGGGATTGGCTCATATGTACGAAGTGAGGCTCAAAGCGAGGGAATGCATCTAACTGCGAAATTGCTCGTTTGCGCGGAAAGGGGCTGTTTAGCACCGATCAGATTGACAAGATCCACCGAAATTTCCGTCTTGGATACTGTGATGAGGTTGGGCTATAGGGAAACCACTGCCCCGCCAGGATTTGGTCCATATTACATTCGCTCCATAACCGTTCGGCCATAACCTTTTACGAGTAATCCCATGACATCGAAATCACTTACCCTGCGCGGCCTGTACCCCGCGACAGTGACGCCCTTTGCTGAAGACTTCTCACTTGATGTTCCCTCGTTGAGGAAGCACCTCCATACCGTGGCCTCCACCTCTGGTGTGAAGGGCATTGTTGTCAATGGTGGAATCGGTGAGATCCTTCAGCTGTCGCTCGACGAACAGGTGCAGATCGTCAAGGAGGCGGCTGCCGCCGTCGCGCACGGGCAGACCGTCATAGCCGGCATCTCTAACTCCAGCGCGAAGCGCGCTGCAGCCGATGCGCGCGCGCTCAAGGCCGCCGGGGCGGACGCGCTGCTGGTGCTGCCGCCGTTTGACGTGCGCGCCTACAACCGCTTGCGCGGCCACACGCCCTCGGTTGTGGCCTACTTTCGTGAGTTAGGGGAAGCGGGTGTGCCGATGATCGTCTTTCTGTATTCACCGGCCAGCGGCTGCGCCTATTCCCTCGACACCTTGAAGGCGCTGGTCGAGGTGCCAGGCGTGGTCGGCATTAAGGCCGCATGTGGCACGCTTGATGTTTACCAGCCGATCTGGGATGCCCTGAAAGACAAGGTCTCGATCCTTGCCGCTGTAGACGGCCCTGCGCTGCCCGAGTTTCTGGAATACGGGGCGCACGGCGCGCTCATCGGCATAAGCACTGTCGGCACGTCGCTGTGGGTGGAATTGCTGGAAGCCGTGGCCAAAGGTGACAGCGCGCGCACCACGGCCCTGATGGAGCGATGCGCGCCGATCATGGAGTCGGTCTGGGAGAACCACCACTTCAAGCGTCCAACCAGCGAAGTGGCCTCGCATAAGGAGGCGCTTGTCCAGTTGGGGCAATTGCCGTTGTCTCGCGTGCGCCCACCGTCCATCGGCGTAACGTCCGAAGTGCGCGACGAGATCCGAGCCGGACTGCTCGCCTCGGGCCTGCTCAAATGACAAATTGCGATGCCCGACTAATCTATTCTTGGAGACATTGATGATTCTGATCAAACGCCTGCAAGGGCTTTTCGTCGCAGCCTTGGCCGCGGCCGCTTTCACAACCGTGCTGGCGCAGACTTATCCTGCGCAACTCATCAAGGTGGTCGTGCCTTACGGGGCGGGCAGCGCCACCGACATCCTCGCGCGTCGCACGGCCGCCTCACTGGGCACGTTGCTCGGCCAAAACGTCATCGTAGATAACAAAGCCGGTGGCAGCGGGGCGATCGGCGCCAGCTTCGCCGCGCGCGCGCCGGCGGATGGATACACGCTTTTCTTCGGCACGACGCAAACGCAGTCGGTCAACCCGCACCTGCTCGATTCGATGAGCTATGACCCGCTGAAGGACTTTGTATCCGTGGCCAGGCTGTACAGCGTGGGAACGATCCTCGTTGTCAGTTCGTCACTACCGATCAAGACGGTCGAGGAACTGATGGCTTGGCTGAAGGCAAATCCCGGCAAGGCCAATTTCGGCTCCACGGGTTTCGGCACAGCCAGCCACCTGCCCGGTGCATATCTCTCTAAACTCACCGGCGTGAAGATCACGCACGTCCCTTACAACAACGCTGGCCAGATGATGACAGACGTGATGCGCGGCGAAGTGACCATGTTGTTCTATCCGCCCGAAGGCGTGAAGAGCTTCATAGACTCAGGGGCACTCAGACCCCTCGCATGGACGGGCGACAGCCGCAGCGCCACTTTCCCCAATGTGCCGACGATGCGCGAACTCGATTTCCAGAACTTCACGTTTGGCGCCTGGTACGGGGTATTTGCACCAGCCGGAACGCCGCCTGCGGTCGTGGCCAAACTGTCGGAAGCATTGGGCAAAGTCGTGCGCGACCCGGTGGTGGTTCAGGGGGTGACCTCCGGCGGAGCACAGGTGGACTATGCCCCCGCCCCCGAACTTGAAAAATTCATGCGAACGGAATACGAGCGCTTCCGGCACATTGCCTCGCTGGTTGGCAAGAAGGACTAATCACTCACCGGGTCCGGAACTCATGGCGATCCGGCAACGCACTACCGATGTGCTCGTCATAGGCGGTGGCATGGCAGGGCTATGCGCTGCAGTTCGCGCGTTGCAGCAGGGTGCGAAAGTGTTGCTCATCGAGAAAGGCACGCGCTTCGGCGGATCGATGGCGCTGTCAAATGGCACAATTTGGAGCTTCGCCGATGCTGCGGTGCTAAAGCGACATGTTCCCGAAGGCGACCCTACTTTGCAGGAAATGCTTGTCGAGCAGTTGCCGGAGGCTTTCGATTGGCTTACGCAATTGGGTGTCCAACTCGAGCCTGAATTCGTTTTTCTGAACTACGGCCGTGCGCGACGCACCGCACCCGCACAGATGACAACGACGCTGCTGGAACACATTGTGGTGCTGGGCGGCGAGGCGTTACACGGTGTGGCGATGCAGGAACTGCGGATGCGCGATGGCGAGGTGACCGGTGTCCTAGCGTTCGATGCCAGCGGGCCGGTGGAGATCCACGCCCGTTCCGTCATTGTCGCGACTGGGGGATTCCAGGGTAACCCGGACCTGGTCGCGCGTTACATCACGCCTACGTCAGACACCCTCTACTTGCGCAGCAACCCCTGGAGCACTGGAGATGGCTTGCTGGCTGCCCAGGTCGCGGGCGCGGCGACCACACCTTTGCTGCATACCTTCTATGGCCATGCAATGTGCGCGCCACCGGCGCGCTTTAACCGCTTGGAGTTCCAGGCCATGAGCCACAAGTACGGGCAAATGGCTGTGGCGCTGAACATGGAAGGAGAGCGCTTTGCAGACGAGTCCGTTGGCACGGGTGAGGAATTACTGAACTCACACATCGCGCGTCAGTGTGGGTGTCGCGCTGTCTACGTGTTTGATGCGGCCGTTGGCGAGCGAGCGCTTGAAGGCACTCCGCTGGCTCGTGTCGTGGCCGACCGCGCACGCCAGGCGGGTGCCCCCATGATCCAAGCCGGCAGTCTGGATGAACTCACCCGGCAAATGGGGGAATGGGGCGTGCCACCACCCAAGGCCTTGCGGTCGATGCATACCTACAACGAGGCCATCGTGTCAGGGAATCACGAAGCACTGATGCCACCCCGGCGTGCGCATCGCTACCCCGTTGCCACACCACCATTCACCGCAGCGCTGGTGCAGGCGTCCATCACCTTCACCTGCGGCGGCATCTTCACCGACATTGATATGCGTGTACTTCGACGATCGTCGTCAGTCTCCTCGCTCGCACTGGTCACAGCCGATGTGTCAGAACTGCAGACGCAACCGATCGCCAACCTGTTCGCGGCCGGCTGCGACGTGGGCGGCTTCAGCGGACGTGGCTATGTAGGTGGTTTATCGCAGGCCCTCGTCACCGGCCGCATAGCGGGCGAGGAAGCGGGCAGGCTAGGTCGTCGCAGACGTTAGCCCCACAGCAGCTTTCACTCCAGCAAAGATTGCATATCCAGCCGACCATCGGCAGTCAGGCGCATGTCGACCCAGCCAGGGGTGACGCGATAGGTTGTAAGCACACGGTCAACCCATAATCCGAGCGACCGCTTCGGCACCCCAGACCACGGCCAAGCACGGCTGCTCTCCAAGATCATGGTTGTCGGCTTGGGGCACGAAGGGGCTGCCGGCGAACGTCAGGTTACGGGGGTGCCGTCGTGGAAATGTCTCACTGCTCTGAGTCGGTCGAAAATATGCATCGCCGTGAGAAGGCGAAATGCAAAAAGTTCAGAACTGAATGAAAGGAATTCGAAACTGAGTGCAACTCGACAACTTTCTTGCAGCCGCTAACACAAATCGACTATCCAACAGTTAATCTGGATACCTAAAAATCGCTGTGATGTCTGTGGCCGGTTTTTGACACTCTTTAATTTTCGGAGGGGTTGGTTGAATGAGGAATAAGGCTGTTTTGACACATTTTCGAAATGTTGTTAATCACTGCAGGAAGTCTGACACCCTTTATTTATACGATCATGACTCTACCCGAAACAGAATTTGCCCTTATCACCGATCTGATTCGCCAGCACGCGACGGACGAGCCAAGACGCCGCGCGCTGATTGAAGGGGAACGACAGCTGGACTATGGCGCCTTGGACGCGCTGATGGACCGCATCGCAGCGGCGCTGCAGCGCGATGGCCTGCAGGTCGGCGACAGCATTGCTATCTGCGCTGCGATGTCGATTGAATACGCTGCCGTGTTCCTTGGCGCGCTGCGCGCCGGCGCGGTGGTGGCTCCGCTGGCACCCGGCACGACAGCTGACAGCCTGGCGCGCATGGTGTCGGATGCGCAGGCGCGGCTGGTGTTTACCGATGCGACGAATGCCGCCGTGCTGCACGAGAGCGGTCTCAGAGGGCTGAAGACGGTGATGCTGGATGGCACAACGACGACGGCGTGCAGCCTCAACGACTGGTTGGCCCAAGCCGGGCAAAAGCCGGCGTATGTGCAACTGCAGCCGCAGTCACCCTTCAACATCATCTATTCATCGGGCACCACCGGCCAGCCCAAGGGCATTGTGCAATCGCACGGCATGCGCTGGGCTCATGTGAACCGTGGCGCCGCCTACGGCTATGGGCCGCAGACCGTCACGCTGCTGTCCACGCCGCTGTACTCCAACACGACGCTCGTAGTGTTCTTTCCCACGCTCGCCTTCGGTGGCGCGGTGCTGCTGCTGCCCAAATTCAAGGCGCTCGACTACCTTCAGCTGGCGCAGCAGCATCGGGTGACCCACACCATGCTGGTGCCGGTTCAATATCAGCGTTTGCTGGCGCACGCCGACTTTGACAGTTTTGATCTGTCGAGTTTCCAAGTCAAGTTTTCTACCAGTGCCCCGTTTGTTGCCGGCCTGAAAGCCGATGTGCTAAAGCGCTGGCCCGGCGCGCTGGTCGAGTTCTATGGCATGACCGAAGGCGGTGGCACATGCATCCTCGAAGCGCACTTGCACGCCGACAAATTGCACACCGTGGGCCAGCCCGCAAGCGGACACGATATTCGCTTGATCGACGACAGCGGAGTCGAAGTGCCGACGGGCGAGGCCGGCGAAGTGGTGGGACATTCGCCCGGCATGATGCTGGGCTATCACGGACAAGCAGAAAAGACGCGTGAAGCGGAGTGGTTCGACGGCAGCGGCAAACGGTTTATCCGCACCGGCGACATCGGACGCTTTGACGCTGAGGGTTTTCTGACACTGATTGACCGCAAGAAGGAAATGATCATCTCGGGCGGCTTCAACATTTACCCGAGTGACCTGGAAGCGGTGCTGCGCCAGCACCCGGGCGTGGCCGAAGCGGCTGTGGTCGGCATCCCTTCAGTGCAGTGGGGTGAAACGCCGGCCGCCTATGTCGTTTGCAAGCCCGGTGCGGTTGTCGCAGCCCAGGAGTTGCTGCAGTGGGCCAATCAGCGACTGGGCAAGACCCAGCGTCTGAGTAGCCTGCAGTTTCTGCCGGAACTGCCGCGCAGCGCCATCGGCAAAGTGCTGCGGCGCGAACTCCGTGAAAGTGCGCCAGCGCCCAGCCGTTAACATTGCTTTCCATTTATCGGAGTTCTTCATCATGAGCATCAACACAGTAGGCATCATTGGCGCCGGCACCATGGGTAACGGCATTGCACAGGCGTGCGCGGTCTCGGGCCTGAACGTCGTCATGGTCGATATTTCCGAGGCCGCCGTGGCCAAGGGCGTGGCCACCGTCGCCGGCAGCCTGGACCGACTGATCAAGAAGGAAAAGATCAGTGCCGCCGACCGCGACGCAGCGCTTGCACGCATCAAGGGCAGCACGAGCTACGACGATCTGAAATCGGCGCAATTGGTGATCGAGGCGGCCACCGAGAACTACGATCTCAAGGTCAGGATCTTGAAG
This sequence comes from uncultured beta proteobacterium, assembly GCA_903925725.1. GTDB lineage: Bacteria > Pseudomonadota > Gammaproteobacteria > Burkholderiales > Burkholderiaceae_C > Rhodoferax. The sequence goes on from CAIYGK010000399.1 coordinate 17,780, forward strand.
CAGATCGACGCCATCGTGCCGCCGGACGTGATTGTTGCCTCCAACACGTCGTCCATTTCGATTACCAAACTGGCTGCCGTGACGAGTCGGGCCGAGCGCTTTATCGGTATGCACTTCTTCAACCCGGTGCCGATGATGGCGCTGGTGGAAATCATCCGCGGCCTGCAGACCAGCGACGAAACGCATGACGCCGTGCAGGCCATGGCCAAAGCCCTGGGCAAGTCGCCGATCACGGTCAGGAACGCACCCGGTTTTGTGGTGAACCGGATTCTGGTGCCCATGATTAACGAGGCTTTTTTCGTGCTGTCCGAAGGTCTGGCCACGGCGCAGGACATTGATGCCGGCATGAAGCTCGGCTGCAACCAGCCCATCGGTCCGCTGGCGCTGGCCGACATGGTGGGACTGGACGTGTGCCTGGCAGTGATGGAGGTTTATCTGAGCGAGTTTGGTGACAGCAAGTACCGGCCCTGCCCGCTGCTCAAGGAGATGGTGGCGGCCGGCCGCCTGGGGCGCAAGAGCGGACGCGGCGTTTACCAGTACTGAGCCGCAGCGTCACCGCGTTGCACCCCATGCTCCCAAAAGGCATCACGGTTTTCCAGCGCGGCTGGCTTTCCTCCAACAACATCCTGATTCAGGGGCAGGGCAGCACGGCGCTGATCGACAGCGGCTATGTCACGCACGCGCCGCAGACCGTGGCCCTGGTCGAAACCGCACTGGGTGGGCGAGCACTCGATCTGCTGGTCAACACCCATCTGCACAGCGACCACTGCGGCGGCAATGCCACGCTGCAGGCGCGGTACCCGGGTCTGAAGACGCTGATCCCGCCGGGTCTGGCCGAGCATGTACGCGTCTGGGACCCGCATGCGCTCACCTACGCGCCCACC
>CAIYGK010000400.1 GCA_903925725.1 uncultured beta proteobacterium
CAAACAGAATCTGACGCTGACTTTGGGCAAATTCTCCGTTGTCGATATTTTTGACAACAACAGCTACGCCCATGATCCGCGCGCCGACTTCCTGAATTGGGCTGTAATCGACGGCGCCGCTTTTGATTACGCCGCCGACTCCTGGGGCTACACCTATGGCATCGCGGCCGAGTGGACGAAGCAGGACTGGACATGGCGTGGCGGGGTTTTCGCGATGTCAGCCGAGCCCAATGCAGAAACCATCGACAGCAGCTTCAGTCAGCGTGAATGGGTTGCCGAACTGGAACATCGCCATGAGTGGCGCGGCCATCCGGGGGTCCTGCGCATGCTGGTTTTTTTGAACCAGGCACGCATGGGCTATTACGCTGATGCCGTGGCACTGGCCCTGGCGAGCGGCCAGAATGCCGACACCGGCAATGTCCGACAGAGGGCCAGCAAGTCAGGTTTTGTTATCGGCGCAGAGCAGGAACTGGCAAAGGATGTCGGCGTGTTCGCACGGTTCAGCCGCAACCGTGGCGACACCGAGGCCTATGACTTCACCGATGTCAACCAATCCCTGTCGGGCGGTTTGTCGGTACAAGGCAACTTATGGAGTCAGCCGGCACACCGGGCAGGTCTGGCATTCGCGGTCAACGGTTTATCGAAAGAGGCGCGAGCGTACTTTGCTGCGGGCGGCGCAGGCGTGCTGATTGGCGATGGGCAACTGCCGCACTATGCCACCGAGCAGATCCTGGAGCTGTACTACAGCATCGCAGTAAGCAAGGCGCTGACTGTGACCGCAGACTTCCAGCATGTCAGGAACCCTGCTTACAACCTGGATCGAGGTCCGGTTTCCATCGCTGGTTTGCGCCTGCATGCCGAGTTTTGATCTGTGTTCCGACCACCATGCTTTAATACCCGGATACTCGACGGCACTCGACTGAACTGACACCAAGATGGACATATTTTCCTGGCTCTATTACAAAGTTCGCAAGTACTGGAAGGCGCTCCGGCTCTATCTTGTCATCGCCGGACCGGGCCTGGTCGTCATGGTGGCAGACAACGACGCCGGCGGCATCACGACCTACGCCGCCACAGGTGCCAAATACGGGTTCAATCTGATCTGGTTCCTTTTGATCCTGATTCCCGTGGCCTACTATGTGCAGGAGATGACGGTACGCTTGGGCGCAGTCACCAAACGTGGCCACGCCGAAGCCATTTTTGACGGCTTCGGCGCCTTCTGGGGCTGGTTTTCACTGATCGACCTGATGATTGTGGACTGGCTGACCCTGGTCACCGAATTCATCGGCATGACCTCCGCGCTGAGTATCTTCGGCGTTGCACCCTGGATCACGGTGGCAGGCGTCGTGACGCTGATGGGCATCATCGTGATCAACGGGCGCTACTGGACCTGGGAAAAGATTGCGCTGCTGTTTTGCACGCTCAATCTGATCTACATACCGGCAGCGTTCATGGTGCACCCGTCCGTGTCCGATATTTTCAAACAAGGCCTGATCCCGAACTTCCCGGGTGGATTCAACGGTGAATTGTTCTTCATCCTGATGGCCAACATCGGTACCACGATTGCCCCCTGGATGCTGTTCTTCCAGCAAAGCGCGGTAGTCGACAAAGGCATGCTGGAAAAGGATATTCCCTGGGGCAAATTCGATACGCTGGTCGGTTCCATATTCACCGTCGTGGTGGCGGTTTTCATTGTCATCCTGACCGGTGCCGTGCTCAAGGGTGTTGCCATCGACGACGCGGCGCAGGCGGCGTCGATTCTGATGGGCACCAA